>JAIUNH010000023.1 GCA_020161965.1 Pseudomonadota bacterium | reverse complement strand
GGCCTCGTCGCCCGGCGCCATCACAACGAAATCGGGCAGGCAGCCGAGATAAGCGAGATCGTAAGCGCCGGCATGGGTGGCGCCATCGGCGCCGACCAGCCCCGCGCGGTCGAGCGCGAAACGCACCGGCAGGCCTTGCAGCATCACGTCGTGTACGACTTGGTCGTAGCCGCGCTGCAGGAAGGTCGAGTAGATCGCGACGAACGGTTTCAACCCGTCCGCCGCCATGCCGGCCGCGAAGGTGACCGCGTGTTGCTCGGCAATGCCGACGTCGAAGCAGCGCTTGGGATGTTTCTTGGCGAACAGATCGAGGCCCGTGCCCGACGGCATCGCCGCCGTCACCGCGACGATCTTCGGGTCCTTGTCGGCGGCGGCGATCAGCGCGTCGGCGAAGACGCGCGTATAGGTCGGCGCTTTGGCGCCGGCGGGCTTGGCGGCCCCCTTCAACACGCCATCATTGGCGACCTGAAGATCGAATTTATTGACCGCGTGGTAATGATCCTCGGCTTCCTTGCCGAACGGATGGCCCTTGCCCTTTTGCGTGATCACATGGATCAGCACGGGGCGGTCGTCGCGGCTGTCGCGCACATTGCGCAGGATCGGCAGCAGATGGTCGAGATTATGGCCGTCGATCGGGCCGACATAATAGAAGCCCATCTCCTCGAACAGCGTGCCACCGCCCGCGACCATGCCGCGCGCGAATTCCTCCGCACGCTCGGCCGCCTGGAACAAGGGCTTGGGCAGATGGCTCGCGACTTCGCGCGCGAGGCTGCGCAGGCCCACATAGGGGCGCGAGGAAATGAGGCGCGAAAGATAGGAACTCATCGCGCCCACCGGCGGCGCGATCGACATATTGTTGTCGTTGAGGATGACGATGAGGCGCGCGCGCATAGCGCCCGCGTTGTTCATCGCCTCGTAGGCCATGCCGGCGGACATCGACCCGTCGCCGATGACCGCGATGCAATGGCGCTTGTCGCCGTTGAAATCGCGCGCAACGGCCATACCCAACGCCGCCGAAATCGACGTCGAGGAATGCGCCGCGCCGAACGGATCGAATTCGCTTTCGCTGCGCTTGGTGAAGCCCGACAAGCCGCCGCCCTGGCGCAGCGTCGAGATGCGATCGCGACGGCCGGTCAGAATCTTGTGCGGATAGGCCTGATGGCCCACGTCCCAAATCAGCCGGTCGCGCGGCGTGTCGAAGACGTGATGCAAAGCGACGGTGAGTTCGACAACGCCAAGGCCGGCGCCCAAATGCCCGCCCGTGCCCGCGACGGTCGCGATCGTCTCGCGGCGTAATTCCTCGGCGACGTGCTTAAGCTCGCTCGCGTCCATCTTGCGCAGTTGCGCATGATCGCAAGCGCGGTCGAGATGGGGCGTCTCGCCCGAATTATGGCCCGGCCCGCTCATGATTTGCGCGCCACGGTCCAGCGCGCGAGGGCGCGCAGATTGTCGGCCTTGGCGTCGAACAGATCGAGATGCTTGGCCGCTTGTTCGGCCAGCAATGCGGCTTGCGCGCGCGCGCGCTCGGGGCCCAGGATCGACACGAAGGTCGCCTTGCCGCGCGCTTGGTCCTTGCCCGTCGCCTTGCCCACTTCCACCGAGGAACCCTCCACGTCGATCAAATCGTCCGCCATCTGAAACGCGAGGCCAAGATCGTGGGCGAATGCGACGAGGGTATGGCGGACATGGGCCGGCGCCTTGCCCAGAATGGCGCCCGATTGCGCCGCGAAGGCGATCAACGCGCCGGTTTTCAGACGCTGCAGCCGGGTGATCTGGCCGATATCGAGGCTCTCGCCCTCGGCCGCCAAATCGATCTGCTGGCCGCCGACCATGCCGTCCGCGCCCGACGCCAGCGCCAGCGCCAGCACGAGGTCAGAACGCACCAGCGGATCGGCATGAGTCAGCGGATGGGCGAGAACTTCGAACGCCTTGGTCAGCAGCGCATCGCCCGCCAGGATCGCGGTCGCTTCGTCGAACGCCTTATGCACGGTCGGCCGGCCGCGGCGCAGATCGTCGTCGTCCATCGCCGGCAGATCGTCGTGGACGAGGGAATAGCAATGCACGAACTCGATCGCGCAGGCGACGCGCAGCGCACACGCCTCGTCGACCGAGAACAGCCGCGCCGTTTCCATCACCAGGAAAGGCCGCATGCGCTTGCCGCCGCCCAGGCACGCATAGCGCATCGCCGCGTGGAGATCGGCCTCGAGCCCGTCGCCCTTGGGCAAAAACGCGTCCAGCGCCGCCTCGACCTTGGCGGCGGTCGCGGTCAGCGCTTGGGCCAGCGTATCGGTCATCGATCCGCGTCGAATTGCGTCGCTTTCGCCTCGCCGCCGGAAATCTGGATCTTTTCGATCCGCGCGGCGGCCTCGGCGAGCTTCTTCTCGCAATGCTTTTTGAGCGCGGCGCCACGCTCATAGGCGGCGACGGATTCGTCGAGCTTGCCCTTGCCCTGTTCGAGCGCGCGCACGATCCCTTCGAGCTCCGCAAGCGCGTCCTCGAAGGAGAGTTTGGCGATATCGGCCGGAGTCCCTTGCGTCATGCCCGGTTTATAGGCGCCCCGGAACGCAAGGGCAACGGGGTCGGGCGGCGGCCCTAACCCAACCGATTAATCCCGTCGAAGGCGGCGGTTTTGTAGCATTCGGCGAGGGTGGGATAGTTGAACACCGTCCGCACGAAGTAATCGACCGTGCCGTCGAAGGCCATCACGGCCTGACCGATATGGACGAGTTCGGACGCCCCCTCGCCGATGATATGCACGCCGAGAAGCTGGCGCGTTTCGGCATGGAAGACGAGTTTCAGCAAGCCCGTCTTGTCGCCGATGATCTGGCCGCGCGCGATTTCCTGATAGCGCGCCTTGCCCACTTCATAGGGCACGCCCGCCTCGGTCAGCTCTTCCTCGTTCTTGCCGCAGGTGCTGATCTCCGGGATCGTATAGATGCCGTAGGGGAACAGCTCGGGCACCGAGGTCGCGTCCACGCCGAAGGCATGGCACGCGGCCAAGCGGCCCTGCTCCATCGACGTCGAGGCGAGGGCCGGAAAGCCGATCACGTCGCCGACCGCGTAAATACCCTTCACGTCGGATTGGTAATGCGCATCGACCTTGATGCGCCCGCGCTCGTCGGCGGTCAGGCCCGCATGGGCGAGATCGAGATTGCCCGTCGCCCCGGTACGGCCGATCGAATAAAGCGCCTTCTCGGTGACGATCTGCTTGCCCGATTGGAGCTTCACCTTTACCCGCGCGCCATGCTCGGCGTCTTCGGTGTATTCGAGGCCTTCGACTTCCTCGCCCAAACGGAACGTCACGCGGTTCTGGCGCATCTGATAGACGAGCGCGTCGGTGATTTCGTGATCGACGAAATCGAGCAAGCGGTCGCGCTTGTCGACGACCGTCACGCGCACGCCCAGCGTGGCGAAAATCGTCGCGTATTCGGCACCGATGACGCCCGCCCCGATGACGCATAGCGATTTCGGCAGGCGCTTCAAGCCCAGCACGTCGTCGGAAATGAAGATGTTCTGCGCGTCGAAGGGAATGCGGCCCGAGCGCGTGGCATTGGTGCCCGTCGCGATGACGATGCGGCGCGCGCGAACTTCGCGCCGGCCGCGCCCGTCGAGGCCCACCAGCGCCACCGTGTCGGGCCCGGCGAATTTCGCCTCGGCCGCGATCATCTCCACGCCGTTGCGCTGGAGCTGGTGGCGCACGACATCGAGCTCGGCCTGAATGACGAACTGCGCGCGGAACAGCAGATCCTCGATCGTGATGTTCTGCTTCACCTGATACGAGGAGCCGTAGATGTTCCGCTCGCGATAGCCGGAGAGGTGCATCACCGCTTCGCGCAATGTCTTCGACGGGATCGTGCCGGTGTTGATGCACGCCCCGCCGACGACGGCCTTATGCTCGATCACCGCGACCTTCTTGCCGAGCTTGGCGGCCTGGATCGCGGCGCGTTGGCCGGCGGGGCCCGAGCCCATGACGATCATGTCGTAATCGTATTCGACGGCGGCGTTCATGGGGTCATCCTTGGAGAAGCGTTTCGGCGAGCAGGAGCAGATCGCTTTCCATCTGGTCCTTCACGCAGCGATAGAGATCGCGGATCGATACGATGGCGACGATCTTGCCGTCTTCGACGACGGGCAAATGGCGGAAGCCGCGCTCGGCCATGATGTCGAGCGCCTGCTGCACGGTCGCGTCGGGTGCGATGGTTACGGGATCGCGGGTCATCGCATCGGCGATAAGGGTGGTCGCGGGATCGAGCTCCTTGGCGACGACGCGGGTCAGCGCGTCGCGCTCAGAGAAAATACCGACGAGCTTGTCGTCCTCGACGATCAGCAGCGCGCCGATGCGCAAATAAGCCATCATCCGCGCGGCTTCGAGCACGCTCGCGGACGGCTCCAGCGTCGCGAGGCTTTGCTCGCTGACGGCGTGGGGGATGACGGTACGTTCGGCCTGGATCATTCCAGCCCCGTCAGAAGAAAAGTTTTTCGAGATCGACCGAGGAATCGCGGCCGAGCTGATCGAAATTGACCTTGAGCCATTCGTCGGCCTTCCGGCGGCCGAGATCGCGCAAGGTCAGCAGGAAATCGAAATCGAGATTGTATTTCGACGACACGCCGAAGGCGGCCATCTCCTCCTCCGCCTGGACCATGTGGAAGAAGATGCGTCGCAAGCCCGACCGTGCGGTCAGGCGATGGCGTTCCAGCAATCGCGTGACGAAGGCGATGGTGCGCATTTCGCGCATCATCGTCGCGTTGAAGCTGATCGCGTTCATGCGGTCGGCGATGGCGCGCGACGTTTCGGGCAGTTGCTCGATGCGGATCGGGTTGATCTCGATCAGCAGAATGTCCGACGCGCGGCAATTATAGATCAACGGGAACATCGCGGGATTGCCCATGAACCCGCCATCCCAGTAATGCTCGCCATCGACCTCGACCGCTTGGAACAAATGCGGCAAACACGCCGAGGCGAGCAGCACGTCGGCCGTCAATTCGTGATTGCGAAAGACGCGGATCTTGCCGGTGCGGACATTGGTGGTGGAGATGAAGAGCTTCACGCCCTCGCCTTCGCGCACCTTCTCGAAGTCGATCATATCCGCCAGCGCGTCCTTCAGCGGATTGTCGTTGCGCGGATTGAATTGATAGGGCGACAGCAGGCGCGTCATCAGATCGAAGCCCTGATAGAAGGGCGACAGATCCAGATTGGCCGGGTTGCCGAACAGCCGGTCCATCGGCGTGGGCTGGAAAATCGAGAAACGCCCGCTTTCGCCGATGCGGTGCCAGAATTTCTCCAACAACGCGCGCGCGGCTTGGGGCCCGCCTTGCGCCATGCCCCAAACGACCAGCGCGCCGTTCATGGCGCCCGCCGAGGTACCCGAAATCCCCTCGACGAGAAGACGATCGTCGTCGAGCAGGCGATCGAGCACGCCCCACGTGAAGGCGCCATGCGCCCCGCCGCCCTGCAAGGCGAGCGTGATGTGTTTTTTACCGTCCGCCATTCCCCGAACCCGGTCCGTTGCCGCCACTCTAGCAGCAAATCTGACCGGGATCGGTTAAGATTTTGATATCGCTGGAAATTTACTCTAGCCGGCCATCAGCGCTTCGACATGGGCCGCACTGGACGCGGCCAGTGCCTCCAGGTCGTAGCCGCCTTCCAGGCAACTGACGACGCGGTCCTTGGCGTGTTTGCGGGCGATTTCCATCAGTGCCCGCGTAACCCAGGCGTAGTCATCCTCGTGCAAGCGCAGGCCCGCCAGCGGGTCATTTTCATGCGCGTCGAACCCGGCGGAGATGATGACGAGCTCCGGCGTGAAGCGGTCGAGAGCGGGCAGGATTTTGTTCGTGTAGGCTTCGCGGAATTCACGGCCGCCCGAGCCTGCGACCAGCGGCGCGTTGACGATGTTATGCGCAACACCCTGTTCCTGCGCCGCCCCCGTGCCGGGATAAAGCGGCCATTCATGGGTCGAGGCGTAGAACAGATCGGCGTCGCGCTCGAACATATGCTGCGTGCCGTTGCCGTGATGGACGTCGAAATCGATCACGGCCACGCGGCGCAGCCCGTGTTTGACGCGCGCATGAAGGGCGGCGACGGCGACGTTATTGAACAGGCAGAAGCCCATCGACTGATCGGCTTCGGCATGGTGCCCCGGCGGACGCACGGCGCAGAACACGTTGCGCGCCTTGCCTTCGCACACCGCATCCACCCCCGCGACCGCAGCCCCGGCCGCGCGCAATGCCGCATCGCCCGAGCCCGGCGAGACGATCGTATCGCCGTCGAGCTGATGGCGGCCTTGCGGCGGGATCGAGCCGAGCACGCCATCGACATAGCTGCGCGGATGGACGAGACAGAGCTGATCGTCGCTGGCGCGCGGCGCCGAAACGCGCTCAAGCCCCGCGAAAGCGGGCTCGGATAACGCCGCGAGCACGGCTTCCAGCCGGCGCGGGTTCTCCGGGTGGTAAGGCCCCGGATCGTGGTCGAGGCAGGCCGGATGCGTAATCAATTGCGTGGTCATGAGGCGACGTCTCCCCGATCCATTGTGACGCGCCAAAGCGCCGCCGCCAATCGGACAATCGCGCTGACGTACCGCCCTGCGATGCATTTCAGGTCGCTGGCGTGCCGCCCTGCGACGCGTTTCTGGTCGCTGGCGTGCCGCCCTGCGACATGGCGTCGCGCGGCCAATGCTCAAGGCGCGCGCTTCGCGTTCGGCGTGTAATTTCGTCGGCGCCATGAAAGCCCAGATCGACCCGATCCTGCGAATTCGCGCGTTGCTGCCCGCGGCGTCGGTGCATGCGCGCGTCGCGGCGGCGATTTTCGTGCTGGGATTCGTGTTCGTGCTGGGCGTGCTACGCGGCTAGAAAAGCCGCGCACGCCGCATCCGCGGGCACTGGTGCTCCGAACAAATAACCCTGACCGAAACCCACGCCCATTTCCGCGAGACGCCGCGCCTGTTCCGGCGTCTCGATCCCCTCGGCGACCGCGCTGATATCGAGCAGCCTTGCGAGATCGACGACCGAGCGTACGATCTCGGCCGTGCGCTTATCCTCGACCAGGCGGCTTGTGAAGCTCTGGTCGATCTTGATGTGGTCGATCGGGAAGCGGGAGAGATACGACAGTCCCGAATAACCCGTCCCGAAATCGTCGAGGCTGACGCTGGCGCCCAGCGCCTTGACCCGCGCCAAAGCCTCCGCCGCGTGCGGATTGACGATCAAGGTCGTCTCGGTGATTTCGACTTTGAGATGTATCGGGTCGAGCCCGGCTTCTTCGAGCATCGGGGCAAGCCGGCCGGCGAGCTGCGTATCGGCGAAATGCGGGGCCGAGAAATTCGCCGACAGAAAAGCCGGTGCGCGGCCCGCCGCCCCAAGTTCGCGGTTGAGGGCGGCGACCGCCCGTGCCGCTGTCCCCGCCACGGCGAAATCGAGCGTTTCGAGCAGATCGGCATCCGCCGCGGGGGCAAGCAACGCCGTGGGCGGCAGCAAGCCGCGCGTGGGATGGACCCAACGCGCCAAGGCTTCGAAACCCGCGGGTGCGGCCCCGTCGAGCGCCACGATCGGCTGGAGGAAAGCGACGACCTCGCCGTTCTCCAGTGCGCGGCGCAATTCGTGTTCGCCTTCGATACGCGCCACGATCCGCGCGGTCTCGTCGATGCCGATGGGCAAGGCGGGCGACACCACGCGCGACGTCGCCACGCGCAAGCGATGGATCAACGTGCGCAACAATATGGACATCAGCGGCGTGGCGCCGGCGATTTCGCGATGGATCTGGTCGCGCCCCACCACCACGAATACGCAGTCGTCCAAACAGCGCGCACTGGCCGAGCGCGGCGCCCCATCGACCAGCGCCATTTCCCCGAAGATTTCGCCGGGGCCCAGGCGCGTCAGCACCACGTTGCCGGTGGCACGCGACGCGGCGATTTCCACCCGGCCGCGCTCGACGATATAGGCGCAATCGGCTTCGTCGCCTTCGTCGAACAGCAGCGTCCCCGCCGCCGCCCGGCGGCGGTACAACGCATCGACCATCGCGAGGATCCCCGCCTTGCGACGCCGGACCGGCGCCGCTCCCGAACCGACCTTCGCATGGCCGGACCACCCGCGTCGAACGCTTACCGGCGGCGTTTCCGCCCGCAAGACGGGCATACAAAAGCCCGGATTGAGGCAACGGGATACGATTCTAGGCGGTGACCGAGTGTAACAGCCGGGCACTTTCCTCGCGCCAACCCCCGGTCTAGATTGCACTCCGCAAACTTGGCGGCACGGTCCCTTCCCCCGATTCCGGAAAAGACCGCGCATGGCCGGGTTTTTGCTGATTGTTTTTTGTCGATGGCTATTGCTATCGAATCGAGACGGACGGAAACCGTCTGGTCATACGGTCGTGTTACGCGTCCCGGCATCCGGGGGCGTATCCGGCCGGAAAACAGGGTGGAGTTGCTCGGGCATGCGTGTCGTAAGTCAGTTGGTCGTCGTCGCGATCCTCGGTGCCACGGGCGCCGGCGGCTGGTACGCGTATAAGTCGTATGCCAGCGGCACGGGCGAAGCGGCCCAGCGCCAGGCGGCCCCCGCCCCGCTGGTGGAATTCGTGACGCCCAAGACGATGACGGTCGTCGAACGGGCGGAAGCCGTGGGCACGGCCCGCGCCAACGAATCGGTCACGCTGACCGCGCGCCAATCGGGCACCGTATTCCGCATCCTGTTCCAGGAAGGCCAGATCGTCCGCAAGGGCGAAGCGCTGGTCGAACTTGAAAGCCGCGAACGCGTCGCCGATCTCGACTCGGTGCGCGCCGAAATCGCCCAGGCCCGCGCCGTCGCCGACGAAATCCGCCAGCAGCTCGACCGCGCGCGCCAATTGCGCGCCACGGGCAACGCGCCCGAAGCGCGCGTCGATCAGCTGGAAAGCCAGCTGCGCGCCGCCGAAGGCCGCATCCGCCAGAACGAAAGCCGCCAGCGCGCGGCCGACGCCCGCCTCGACGATTTCCGCATCTCGGCGCCGTTCGATGGCCGCGTGGGCTTGCGCCAGGTCAGCGTCGGTGCGCTGCTGCAACCGGGCACGGTCGTCACGACGCTCGACGACGTCAGCAAGATCAAGCTCGACTTCGCGATCCCCGAACAATTCCTGTCCGTGCTGCGCCAGGGGCTGCCCGTCGCCACGCGCACGCCCGCCTATCCCGACCGCGAATTCGTGGGTCAGGTCACGGCGGTTGATACGCGCGTCGATCCGCTGACCCGCGCCGTGCGCCTCAACGCCACCTTCGACAACGCCGACGGTGCGCTGAAGCCGGGCATGTTCTTGAGCGTGGCGCTGGCCGTCGCCACGCGCGACAACGCCATCGTCGTGCCGGAAGACGCGCTGGTCGCCGAAGGGACGCGCCAGTTCGTCTACGTCGTCGCCGACGGCCGCGTGCTGCGCCGCGAGGTGCAGCTGGGCTTGCGCATGCAAAGCGAAGTCGAAGTTCGCGACGGCGTGAAGCAAGGCGACCAGATCGTCGTGCGCGGCCAGCAACGCATCCGCCATAACATCCCCGTCCGCGCGCAGCCGTTCCGCGCCGAAACCGCCCCCACCTCTTGAGGCTCTCCCCCCGATGATCCTCTCCGAAGTTTCGATCAAGCGTCCGGTCTTCGCGACCGTCATTTCGCTGCTCATCCTTGTGCTCGGTTTCGCGGCTTATTCCCGCCTGCCGGTGCGCGAGTATCCCGCGATCGATCCGCCGATCGTCTCGGTCACCACGATCTACAAAGGCGCTTCCAACCAGGTCGTCGAAAGCCGGGTGACGGAACTCGTGGAATCCGCCGTCGCCGGCATCGAAGGCGTGAAGACAATCACGTCGAACAGCCGCGAAGAACGCTCGCAGGTCTCGATCGAATTCCGCCTGGGCCGCGATATCGATGCGGCCTCGGCCGACGTGCGCGACCGCGTGGCGCGCATCCGCTCGCGCCTGCCCACGGGCGTGGACGATCCCATCATCGCCAAGGTCGACGGCGACCAGCGCGCGATCGTGTGGTTCACCCTCGCTTCCGACCGGTTCTCGCAGCTCGAACTCACCGACTACGCCAAGCGCAACATCGTCGACCGCCTGTCGATCGTGCCGGGCGTGGCGCAGGTTTCGATTTCCGGCGAACGCCGCTATTCCATGCGCGTGTGGATCGACCGTCAGGCGCTGGCCGCGCGCCAGTTGACGGTCGACGACGTCGAAACCGCCATCCGCCGCCAGAACATCGAATTGCCGTCGGGCCGCATCGAATCCACGCAGCGCGAATTGACGGTGAAAACCGATTCGCGCCTGTCGAGCCCCGAACAGTTCCGCGACATCGTGATCGTCGCGCGCCAGGGCTACCAGATCCGTCTGGGCGAAGTCGCGCGCGTGGAAGTGGG
The DNA here is from genome assembly GCA_020161965.1 of Pseudomonadota bacterium. Classification (GTDB taxonomy): domain Bacteria; phylum Pseudomonadota; class Alphaproteobacteria; order CACIAM-22H2; family CACIAM-22H2; genus Tagaea. The sequence goes on along the minus strand of JAIUNH010000023.1, from coordinate 6,056 downwards.
CCCGGAAGACGAGCGTTCGGGCATTCGCGCCAACGGTAAGACCGCGATCGGCGTGGGCGTCGTGCGCCAATCGACCGGCAACACGCTGATCGTCGCCGACGGCGCCAAGAAGGAAATGAACCGCATCGCGGAGAATTTCCCCGAAGGCATCGAACTGACGATCGGCTACGACGAATCCGTCTTCATTTCGCAGTCGATCTACGAGGTCTATCACGCGCTGATGATCGGCGTGAGCCTCGTCATCGGCGTCATCTTCGTGTTCCTGCGCTCGTGGCGCGCGACGCTGATCCCGACGCTGGCGATCCCGGTGTCGATCATCGGATCGTTCATGGTGCTGGCCGCACTGGGCTACTCGCTTAACGTGCTCACGCTGCTCGCCCTCGTTCTCGCGATCGGCATCGTCGTCGACGACGCCATCGTCGTGCTCGAGAACATCCATCGCCGCATCGAAGAAGGCGAGCCCGTGCTGCTCGCCGCGATGCGCGGCTCGAACCAGATCGCCTTCGCCGTCATCTCGACGACGCTGACGCTGATCGCCGTGTTCGTGCCGATCTCGTTCATGGAAGGCAACACCGGCCGCCTGTTCACCGAGTTCGGCATCGCGCTGGCCGCCGCGGTGATGTTCTCCGGCCTCATCGCGCTGTCGCTGACGCCGATGCTGTGCTCGAAGCTGCTCACGTCGCATTCGGGCGAAGGCAAGCTCTACATGATGACCGAGAAGGTCTTCATCGGCATGAACAACGGTTATCGCTGGATGCTCGGCCGCGCTTTGGGCGCGCCGATCGTCGTGCTGGCGATGGGCGTCGCCATCTCGGCCGCCGCCTACGGTTTCTGGACGGCGCTGCCCAAGGAATTCGCGCCCGTCGAAGATCGCGGCACGATCATCATTCCGATCACCGCCCCCGAAGGCGCTTCCTACAACTACACCCGCGATTCGGTCGCCCAGGTCGAACGCGTGCTGCAGCCCTATATCGACTCGGGCGCCGCCGCCACGATGATGGGCAATATCGCGCCCGGCTTCTCGCGCCCCGCCCCGGTCAATTCGGGGCTGGTGTTCCTGCGTCTGAAGTCGTGGGGCGAACGCCATAAGGATTCGGAAAAAGGCGCGCCCAAGCCGCCGGGCCGCGAGATCAAGCAGCAGGATGTCGTGCGCGAAATCTTCCCGCGCATCACCGGCATCCCCGGCGTGCGCGCCGCACCGGTCAATCCGCCTTCGCTGGGCCAGCGCGGCTTCCAGCCGCCGATCCAGTTCGTCATCGGCGGGTCGAGCTACGACACGCTGCGCGACTGGCGCGACCGCGTGATCCAGCGCGCCAGCCGCGACTCCCGCTTCCTGAACATGGACTCCAATTTCCGCGACACGAAGCCGGAGCTGCGCGTGCGCATCGACCGCGCGCGCGCCGCCGATCTGGGCGTGTCGATCGAAACGATCGGCCGCACGCTGGAGACGATGTTCGGTTCGCGCAACGTGTCGACCTATGTCGACCGGGGCGAGGAATACAACGTGATCCTCCAAGCGCGTACGCAAGACCGCGCGACGCCCGCCGACCTCGCCGGGCTGTTCGTGCGCTCCGCGACGACGCAGACGCTGATCCCGCTGTCTTCGCTGGTGACGATGGCCGAAGCCGCCGGCCCGGCCGAGCTCAACCGCGTCGATCGTCTGCGGTCGATCACGATCACCTCGTCGCTCACCCCCGGCTTCACGCTGGGCGAGGCGATCAGCGAGCTCGAGAAAATCGCCGCCGAGGAATTGCCGCCGGAAGCGCGCATCTCCTATCAGGGGCAGAGCCGCGAGTTCAAGGAATCGGCCTCGTCGCTCTACTTCACTTTCGGCATGGCGCTGCTGATCGTGTTCCTGGTGCTGGCCGCGCAGTTCGAAAGCTGGATCCACCCGCTGATCATCATGCTGGCCGTGCCGCTGGCGCTGACCGGCGGTCTCGGGATTCTCTACCTGACCGGCATCTCGCTCAACGTCTACAGCCAGATCGGCATGATTTTGCTGATCGGCCTGATGGCGAAGAACGGGATTTTGATCGTGGAGTTCGCCAACCAGCTGCGCGACGAAGGCCACGATATCCGCTCGGCGGTGCTCGAAGCCTCGGTCGCGCGCCTGCGCCCCATCCTGATGACCTCGATCGCCACCGTGTTCGGCGCGGTCCCGCTCGCCGACGCGAACGGGGCGGGCGCGGAATCGCGCGAAGCGATCGGCTGGGTCATCATCGGCGGCGTGTCGTTCTCGACGCTGCTGACGATCTTCGTGATCCCGGCGCTTTATCTGCTGCTGGCGCGCTTCACCAAGCCGATCGGCGCCATCGCCGCGCGGCTTGCCCAGCAGGAACGCGCGCACGAAAGCCGCCAGCCGCAAGCGGCCGAGTGACGCGTTACGACGTCGCGATCGCCGGGGCGGGAATCCTCGGCGCATCGGCCGCATGGCGGCTCGCGCAGGCGGGGGCGAAGACCCTGCTGTTGGAGATGGAGGCGCGGCCCGGGTATCACACCACGGGCCGCTCCGCCGCCCTCTACGAAACCGCCTATGGCCCGGCGATCATCCGGCACCTGACGATCGCGTCGGGGCCGTTTTTTCGCGCGCCCCCGCAAGGCTTCGCCGATCATCCGCTGCTGACCCCGCGCGGCACGATGTTCGTGGCGGGGCCGGACGGCGCGGCCGCGTTCGAGCAAGCCCAAGCGGAAGCTTTGCCCGGCACGGTCGCCGAAATTCCCGTCTCGAAAGCCCTAGAGCTTTGCCCGGTGCTGCGCCCCGCATGGACGAAGCGCGTGCTGTACAACGCGGACGCGGAGGACATGGACGTCGCCGCGATCCATCAAGGCTATCTGCGCGGCTTCAAGGCGGCGGGCGGCACGCTTGCATGCGACGCAGCCGTGCGCGGCCTTGCGCGGACGAAGGACGGCTGGCAGATCGACACGGTTGCCGGCGCATTCGCCGCCGGAACTTTCGTCAACGCCGCCGGAGCGTGGGCCGACGAAGTCGCAGCACTGGCCGGGCTTGGCCCCATCGGTTTGGTGCCGAAGCGGCGCACCGCCTTCGTGTTCGAAACCGCATACGATGCCGCGGCTTGGCCCTTCGTGTGCGAGATCGCCGAGAAATTCTACTTCAAGCCCGATGCCGGGCTGATCTTCGCCTCGCCCGCCGACGAAACGCCGTCCCCGCCTTGCGACGCGCAGCCCGAAGAACTCGACATCGCCGAATGCGCCGCGCGGATCGAGGAAGCGACGACGCTCGATATCCGCCGCATCCGCCGCAAATGGGCGGGCTTGCGCTGCTTCGTCGCCGACAAAAAGCCGGTCGTCGGCCGCGACGCGGCGGCGGAAAATTTCGTGTGGCTCGCCGCACCGGGCGGCTACGGCATCATGACCAGTCCCGCTTTAGGGCGACTTTGCGCGGCCCTCGTCCTGGACCGGGATTTGCCCGCCGATCTGGCCGCGAACGGCGTCGATCCGGCGGAACTCGCCCCCGCCCGCCTCGCTGGGCTATAAGGGGCGCGATGAATACCGCCGACCTTCAAGCCGCCAAGCTTCAAGCGAGCGCCCGGCGCGCTTCGGCGCTGCTGAAAGCCATGGCGAACGAACGCCGCCTGATGATCCTGTGCCATTTGGCGTCGGGGGAAAAAAGCGTGGGCGAGATCGAAGCGCTGGTCGGCCTCTCGCAATCGGCGTTGTCCCAGCACCTCGCGCGCCTGCGCCGCGACAAGCTGGTCGAAACGCGGCGCACCGCGCAATCGATCCGCTACCGCCTGTCGGGCGGCGAGGTCGAAGCGGTGCTCGGCACGCTTTATGGACTTTACTGCGCGCCCGCCGCCGGGCGCGCCAAGCCCGCGCGCGGACGCAATGCCGCCGAAACGCGGACCTGATTTTCCGGGAGACATCACGATGCGTGCCATTTTCGTCGCGGCTTTGCTGGCCCTTTCGCCGTGGTTCTCCCACGCCCAGGAAACACCGGCTTTCGATCCGGCGGCACCCGGCCGCCTGACCGCCTTCGTCTATCGCGAGGTGCCGGCGACGGCGGCGATCAAGATCACGCCGCTCGACGATTCGCGCGAGAATCGCCGCCTTGCCCAAGCCTTCGAACGCGCGCTGGAACGCAACGGGCGCAAGGTCGATCCGCGCGCCGGCACGCTGTCGTTAAGCTTCACGACCGAGATCACGCAAAGCGGCCGGCCGGGCCCGTCATCGGGCACGCTGGGTGTGATCGAAGGCAGCCGCGACGAAGCGCGCGTGCGCCTCAATCTCTATTCGACGACGCAGGACAGTTTGGCCGCAGGGCCACGCCGTTCGGACGGCGGCACGCCGAGCGTGCGCTATATGCTGACCGCGATCGTCGAAGATGCGAGCGGCAGCCGCCTGTGGCAGGCGAGCGCCACGCTGAACGGCACGCCGGCCGAGGAGCAGACCGCCTATGCCGCAATGGCGGGCGTGATCGCCGAGGAGTTCGGCAAAATGGTCCGCCAGCGCAGCTTCCGCGTCGAATAATCAGTCCGCCCGCGCCGTCAGACTGGGCCGTCGAAACGCCAAGGGATCGTCTTGCCGCCCAGGAAGGCGACGACGCCCGTCCCCGCCGCCGCGACGCGATCGGGGATCGCGTTGGCCGCTCGGCTCAGCGCGATCTTTTCCTTGTTGACCGGCAAGCCGTAGAAGGCCGGACCGTTGAGGCTCGCGAAGGCTTCGAATTTATCGAGCGCCTTCTCCTCGTCGAAGACCTGCACATAGGCTTCGAGTGCGGCGGGCGCATTGAAGATGCCCGCACAGCCGCACGCCGCTTCCTTCGTTTCGACCGTATGCGGGGCCGTATCGGTGCCGAGGAAGAAACGCGCATCGCCCGACGTCGCCGCTTTGCGGAGCGCGTCGCGATGGATCGCGCGCTTGGCGATCGGCAAACAGTAGAGATGCGGGCGCACGCCGCCTTCGAAGATCGAATTGCGGTCGATGATCAAATGATGCGGCGTGATCGTGGCGGCCGTATCGGCTTTCTGCGCCAGCACGAACTCGGCTGCTTCCTTGGTGGTGATGTGCTCGAACACGATCTTCAAACCGGGGAAATCGCGGCGCAACGGCGCCATCACCCGGTCGATGAAGGTTTTCTCGCGGTCGAAAATATCGACGGCCTTGTCCGTGACCTCGCCATGGATCAGCAGCTTCATGCCAATCTTCTGCATGCGCGCCAACCCCGCCTTGATCTTGGCGATATCGGTCACGCCATGCGCGGAATTGGTCGTCGCATGCGCGGGGTAGAGCTTCGCCGCGACCCACACGCCCTCGGCGTAGCCGCGTTCCAGCTCGTCGGGGTCGATTCCGTCGGTGAGATACACCGTCATCAACGGCTCGAAACCCGGACCCGCCGCCTTGCGGATGCGATCGCGATACGCCGACGCGGCGGCGGCGGTCGTAACCGGCGGCACCAGATTGGGCATCACGATCGCGCGGGCGAATTGGCGCGCGGTATAGGGGGCGACGGCGTCGAGCATCGCGCCGTCGCGCAGATGCACATGCCAATCGTCGGGCCGGGCGATGACGATGCGGTCGGTCACGTTTTCTCCCTTTCAGGAGGCCGACATTAGAAGAGCGTCGACAGCATCCGCAAGCCCACGATCGCCAGCACCACGCCGAAAGCGCGGCGCAAAGCGGGCTGCGAGATCGCATGCGCGACTTTGGCGCCGTAGCCCACGCAAGGCAGCTGGGCCGCCAGGATCGCCAAACCCGCCGGCAAGCTGACATAGCCGATCGACAGCGGCGGCAGATTTTCCACGTTCCAACCGCCGGCGACGAAACCGATCGTCGCCGGAATGGCGATGAACAGGCCCATCCCCGCCGCCGTGCCCACCGCCATGCGGATCGGGAAGGAGAACAACGACAGCGTGGGCACGGCCAGCGTGCCGCCGCCGATCCCCATGATCGACGACAACCCGCCGATCGACAACGCCATCACGCGCTGGCCGATCGGGCCGGGCAGTTCTTTACGCAGCGCCACGCCGCCGGGAAACGCGACCATCTGGATCGCAACGATGACGGCCACGCCGCCGAAAATTCCGGCGAGCAGACGC
>JAIUNH010000022.1 GCA_020161965.1 Pseudomonadota bacterium | reverse complement strand
CGCGCGTGAGATCGGCGATCGCCGCCCCCAGATCGTCGAATACCCGCGCTTGTTCCAGCACCATATCCGCACCCGAACAAGAACGGCGCGCGCGCTCGTCCGTCGGTTCGACGCGCGGGCTGACCAGCCGCATATCGGTGAGCCCGCAATTCAGCATCGCGCGCGCGGCCATGCCGATATTCTCCGCCAATTGCGGACGCACGAGAATGATGGCGGGACCGATGGCGGTCATCTCAGGGCGCGGTAACGCCGTCGCGATAGAGTTTCCAGGTGATCGAATCGTGCAGCGCCTCGTAGGAGGCGTCGATCACGTTTTCCGACACGCCGACCGTGCCCCAATTGCGCACATCGCCATGCTCGTGGCCATCGGCACTTTCGATCATCACGCGCGTCACGGCCGCCGTGGCGCGTTCGGGCGCCAGGATGCGCACCTTGTAGTCGATGAGGCGCAGATCTTTGAGGCCCGGATAGAATTCGAGCAACGCCGCGCGCAAGGCGGCGTCGAGCGCGTTCACGGGGCCGTTACCCTCGCCCACCGTCAGGCGGCGATGCGCGCCGACGTCGAGCTTAACGCTGGCCTCCGACATCGTCACCAAATCGCCGCGCGCGTTGTAGCGCCGCTCGGTGATCACGCGGAAGCTGACAAGCTTGAAGTAATCGGGCACGCCATGGATCAGGCGGCGCGCCAGCAATTCAAACGAGCCATCCGCGCCGTCATAGGTGAAGCCGTCACGCTCGCGGGTTTTGATCTCGTCGAGCAGCTTGCCCAGCGCCGGGCTTTTCGGATCGATCTCGACGCCGATATCGCGCAGCCGCGACACCACGTTCGACCGCCCGGCTTGATCCGACACGACAATGTGCCGCTTGTTGCCGACCGTTTCCGGCGGCACATGTTCGTAGGTGCGCGGATCCTTCTCGACCGCCGAGACGTGCAAGCCGCCCTTATGCGCGAAGGCGCTGTCGCCGACATAGGCGGCGTTGCGCGCCGGCGGGCGGTTCAAGCGCTCGTCCAACATGCGCGAGATATGCGTCAGCTGCGTCAGCTGTTCCGCCGATACGCCCGTGTCGTAGCCCATCTTGATCATCAGATTGGGGATGATCGGGATAAGATTCGCGTTGCCGCAACGCTCGCCCAATCCGTTGATCGTGCCTTGGATCTGGCGCACGCCCGCCTTCACCGCCGCCAGCGAATTGGCGACCGCGTTCTCGGTGTCGTTATGGCAATGGATGCCGAGTTGATCGCCCGACACATGCTTCGTCACTTCGCCGACGATACGCTCGATTTCGTGCGGCAGCGTGCCGCCATTGGTGTCGCACAGCACGATCCAGCGCGCGCCCGCATCACGCGCGGCCTTCACGCAATCCAGTGCGAAGCCCGGGTTCGCCTTGTAACCGTCGAAGAAATGCTCGGCGTCGAGCATCGTTTCCTTACCGCGCTTGATCGATTCCGCGAGGCTGTCGACGATCATGTCGATGTTCTCGGTCAACGACACGCCCAGCGCCAACTCGACATGGAAATCCCATGTCTTGCCGACGAGGCACGCGGCGGGTGCCGCCGAGCCCAGCACGGCCTGAAGCCCCGGATCGTTGGCGGCCGAGCGGCCGGAACGGCGCGTCATCCCGAAGGACGACATACGCGCGAAACCCAGCTTCGGCAAATCAGCGAAGAACGCGTCGTCGGTCGGGTTGGCGCCGGGCCAGCCGCCCTCGACATAATCCACGCCAATCTTGTCGAGCGCCTTGGAAATCGCCGCCTTGTCCGCCGGGTTGAAATCCACGCCCTGCGTCTGCGCGCCATCGCGCAGCGTCGAGTCATAGAGATAAACGCGATCGGCCATGGTCAGCCTCGTTTCCAGGTGGTGCCTTTGGGCCCGTCTTCCAGGATCACGCCCTTGGCTTTGAGATCGTCGCGGATGCGATCCGCTTCGGCGAAGTTCTTGGCTTTGCGCGCGTCGAGACGCGCTTGAATGGCGGCTTCGATGTCGGCGGCACTCGGGCCTTCCGCGTCGCTTTGGAACCAAGCGAGTGGATCGCCTTGCGCCAAGCCCAGCAATGCGCCGGCATCCAGCAACGCGGCCTTCGCGTCCGGCGAACGCGGCGCGTTCAATACGGAGGCGTATTCGTGCATCTCGGCGATCGCCTTGGCGGTGTTGAGATCGTCGAGCAGCGCGTCGAACACCTTATCGGCCTTGGCGGCCGAGGGTGTGACGTCGCTCGCGTTCTTCAACGCCGTATAGAAGCGGTCGAGATCGCCCTTCGCCTGCTTCAAACCGTCATCGGTGAAATCCAGCGGCGCGCGATAATGCGTCTTGAGCAGCAGCAGGCGAATCGCTTCGCCGGGCGCTTTCCCACGCAAATCGCGCACGGTGTAGAAATTGCCGAGGCTCTTCGACATTTTCTCGCCGTTCACGATCACGAAGCCGTTATGCAGCCAGTATTTCACGAACTGCACGCCGTCATGCGCGCAGACCGATTGCGCGATCTCGTTCTCGTGATGCGGGAAGATCAGATCCTGCCCGCCGCCATGGATATCGAAGGTCGGCCCGAAGAGTTTTTCGGACATCGCCGAGCATTCGATATGCCAGCCCGGACGGCCGCGGCCCCAGGGTGACTCCCAGCCCGGCTGTTCGGGCGTCGAGGGCTTCCACAGCACGAAATCGGCGGCGTCTTTCTTGTAGGGCGCCACTTCGACGCGCGCACCCGCGATCTGGTCGTCGCGCGAACGGCCCGACAAGCGCCCGTAATCGGCGAAAGCCGGCACGTTGAACATCACGTGCCCTTCGGCCGCATAGGCGTGGCCCGACGCGACCAGCTTGGCGATCATCGCCACCATCTCGGGCACGGTCTGGGTGCAGCGCGGTTCGTGATCGGGGCGCAAGGCGCCGATCGCGCCCATATCCTCGTGATAGGCGCGCGTGGTTTCCTGCGTGATGTCGTCGATCGTGCGCTTGGATGCCAGCGCACGCGCGATGATCTTGTCGTCGATATCGGTGATGTTGCGCGCGTAGGTGACCGCACCGGGATAAAGCCGCTTCAACACGCGATACAGCGTGTCGAACACGACGACGGGGCGCGCGTTGCCGATATGCGCGAAGTCGTAGACCGTGGGCCCGCACACATACATGCGCACGTTCGCGGGATCGAGAGGAGCGAATTCCTCCTTCCGTTTCGTGAGCGTGTTGTGGACGTGCAGCTTCACGCAGGTTTTCCTTCCAAACGGGCCAGTGCACGCGCACGGCCCAGCATCGGCAGCAAGGTTTTGAGCTCGGGCCCGTGTTCGCGCGCCGTCAACGCCAAGCGCAGCGGCATGAACAGATCCTTGCCCTTGCGACCCGTCGCGGCGCCCAACGCCTTGGTCCATGTACCCCAGGTCGTCGCGTCCCACGGTTCGGCCGGCAGCAGCTTGGCCGCTTCCGCGAGGAACGCCGGATCGCCGAGTACCGGCGCCACCGGCTGATGGGTCAACGCCCACCATTCGCGCGCGTCGAGCACCTTGGTTAGGTTCGGGCGCACGCCGTCCCAGAACGCTTCGTCGGCGCCTTCGGGCAAACGCGTCTTGGCCGCGTCGAACGACAGCCCGTGAACGATCTTGGCGTTGAGGCGCAGCAGATCTTCGGGATCGAGCTTGGGCGAGGCGCGGCTGAATTTCTCGAACGCGAAGCCGGGAATCAGCGCATTGAGCGACGCGACCGGCTCGACCGAATCGCTGGTGCCGAAGCGTGCCAGCAGCGAGGCAATCGCCTCGGGCTCCAAACCGTCGTCGCGCAGATTGGCAACCGACAAGCCGCCTTCGCGCTTGGACAAGTTATGGCCGCCGATATCGCCGATCAGCGTGAAATGCGCGAAATGGATCGTCGCCGGATCGCGGCCCAATGCTTCGAAAATCTGGATCTGCACCGAGGTGTTGGTGACGTGATCCTCGCCGCGCACGATATGCGTGACGTCGAGTTCGACATCGTCGACGACCGAGGCGAGCGTATAGGTCGGCGAGCCGTCCTCGCGGATCAGCACGGGGTCCGACACGCGCGAGCCGTGGTAGCTGCATTCGCCGCGGATCAGATCGTTCCAGCGCACGTCCTTGGCGTCGAGCAGGAAGCGCCAATGCGGTTTGCGGCCCTCGGCCTCGTAGGCTTGCTTTTGCGCATCGGTCAGGCGCAACGCCGCGCGGTCATAGACCTGCACGCCGCCTTCGGAAACCTGACTGAAACGCTTGAGCTTCAATTCCTCGGGCGTTTCGTAGCAGGCGTAAAGCCGCCCCATCGATTTCAGCTTTTCGGCCGCCGCGTCGTAACGCGCGAGGCGATCCGATTGGCGGGCGAATTCGTCCCAATGCAGGCCGAGCCATTTCATATCCGCGACGATGCCGTCGGCATACTCGGCGCGCGAACGTTCCAGATCGGTGTCGTCCAGGCGCAGCAGGAATTTGCCGCCGGTCTTGCGGGCGTAAAGCCAGTTCAACAGCGCCGCGCGCACATTGCCGAGATGGAGCCGCCCCGTGGGGGACGGCGCGAAACGGGTCCGCACCGTCATCGTTAGCCTCTGAATCCGTTGACGATGGGATAGCGGCGCTCGCGCCCGAAAGCGCGGCGCGTGATTTTGACGCCCGGCGGCGCCTGGCGGCGCTTGTATTCGGCGAGATCGAGCATGCGCCAGATGCGGCGCACTTCGTCCTCGGCGAAACCTTTGGCGACGACGGCGGCGACGCTGCCCTCGCCTTCGACCAGTGCTTGCAGGATCGCGTCGAGGCGCGAATAGGGCCCAAGCGAGGCTTCGTCGGTCTGGCCTTCGCGCAACTCCGCCGTCGGCGGCTTGACGATGACGCGCTCTGGCATCACCGCACCCTTGGGGCCCAGCGCATCCGCCGGCTTATGCGCATTGCGCCAGCGCGACAGATCGAACACCGTCGTCTTGTAGACGTCCTTCAGCACGGCGAAGCCGCCGCACATATCGCCGTAGAGCGTGGCGTAGCCCGCCGACATCTCGCTTTTGTTGCCCGTCGACACGACCATGTGGCCGAATTTATTCGACAGCGCCATCAGCGTCAGGCCGCGTACGCGCGACTGGATGTTTTCTTCCGTCGTGTCGGGCTTCGTCCCCGCAAGCGCCGGTGCGAGCATGTCGGCGAAAGCATTGACCGCCGGCACGATGGAGATCGTGTCGTATTTGATGCCGAGCAGCTTGGCGCACGCGGCCGCGTCGTCCAGGCTTTCCTGGCTGGTAAAGCGCGACGGCATCATTACCGCGCGAACCTTGTCAGCGCCCAGCGCATCGGCGGCGATGGCGGCGGTCAATGCGGAATCGATACCGCCCGAAAGGCCAAGAATGACGCCGGGAAAACGGTTCTTCGTCACGTAATCGCGCAAGCCCAGCACGAGGGCCGCGTAAATCGCTTCGAGTTTCTCGGGCGGCTTGGCGCGCGGGCCCTCGACGCAAGCCCAACCACCGGCATTGCGTCGCCATTTGGTGAGCGCCAAATCGCTGACGAAAGCGGGCATCTGAGCGGCCAATTGGCGATCGGCGTTGAGCACGAAGGACGCGCCATCGAACACCAACTCGTCCTGACCGCCGATCTGGTTCACATAGATCAGCGGCAATCCGGTTTCGACCACGCGCTGCACGCCCAAAGCCACGCGCTCGTCCAGCTTGTCGGTTTCGAACGGGCTGCCATTGGGCACGACCAGAATTTCCGCACCGCTTTCGACCAGGCATTCCGCCGCGTCGGGAAACCACATGTCTTCGCAAATCATCAGGCCGAGGCGCACGCCCCGGAACACGATCGGGCCCGGCAGCGGCCCGGCCGCGAAAACGCGCTTCTCGTCGAACACGCCGTAATTCGGGAGTTCGTGTTTATGGCGCCATGCCACGATCTTGCCGCCATCGAGCAACAGCGCGGTGTTGTGCAGGCGCCCGGCTTCGACCCAAGGGCTACCGACGATCACGCCGGGACCGCCATCCGCGGTGTCGGCGGCGAGGCTTTCGACGGCCGCGCGGCACGCTTCCTGAAACGCGGGCTTCAGCACCAGATCTTCGGGCGGATAACCGGCGATATTAAGTTCGGAGAACACGACCAGATCAGCGCCGAGCTTCGCGGCCTTGGCGCGCGCATCGCGCGCCAAGGCCAAATTGCCCGCGACATCGCCGACCTTCGGATCGGTCTGCGCCAACGCAATGGCGAGTTCGCCGGTCACGCCTCGTCCTTCTGCGCGTTCTTCTGGCCCAGCATCTTGTCGAGATAGGCGAGCATCAGCGCCGACACGATGAAGGTCAGATGGATCACGACCAGCAGGATCAGTTTCTCGGTCGGGATCTCGTTGACGTCGAGGAACGCCTTCAACAGATGGATCGACGAAATCGCGACGATCGACGAGGCGAGCTTGATCTTGAGCGAGCCCGCATCGAGCTTGCCGAACCACGACAAGCGATCCTTCACACCGTCGAGTTCCAAGCGGCTGACGAAATTCTCGTAGCCCGAGATCACGACCATGACGATCAGATTCGCGACCATCACCATATCGACGAGGCCGAGCACGGCGAGCACGAGGCGGTATTCGTTCAGCGTCCACAAAATCGCGGTCAGATGGACGAGTTCCTGGAAGAACTTCGCGGCGAGCAGCGCCATGACGACGATCAGGCCGACATATAGCGGCGCCTGAAGCCAGCGGCTGGCGAAGATCAGCCGTTCGATGAAGCGTTCGAGGGGCATGGGATCAACCGGGTTTGCGCAGAAGGAATTCGCGACCGACCTTGACCGAAGCCACACCGTCATATTCGACGATATCGGCGGTGGCGTAGGTCTCGGTCCAAATCTCCGGCAGATAGGAACCCGTGCCAACGACGTCGATCGGCGCGTTGGACACCGCCATCGATTTGCACTTCGCCGGCGTGAAGCCCGACGAGGCGACGATCTTGACCTTCGGGAACCCGGCGCGATCGAGCTGCTCGCGCATATACCAGATCGCGGCAGCGGAAACGCCCGTGCCCGTCAGATGGCGCAATTCGGTTTCGGTGCGATAGCCGCGCAACGACAAGGGCGCGTTGCGTTCCAGCACGGCGTAAGCGACCTGAAGGTCGAGCCCTTCCATGTAGCGGCCGCCATGCGTGTCGAGCCGCACGGAAATGCCGCCCGCCGCGGCGAGATCGGGGAAGCGACGGCAGACTTCCAGCGCGTCCGACACTTCCTTGCCGAAATAATCGACCAGCACGGTGATCGGATCGTTCGGATAGACCTCGCGATACATTTCGGCCGCGCGCATCGTCGAGCCCGCATAGCCGATCAGCGCATGCGGCATCGTGCCGTAGCCGCTGGGTTGGCCGAAATAATGCGCGGTCGCGTCGGTCGCATTGCCGATGAAGCCCTTCGCGCCGACTTCCTTCTTCGCGGCGTTGGAGCCGACGGAAGCCGCGTAAGCCATCATCTCCGCCATTTCGCCGCCCGCACAGTGGCGCGCATCCATGGCGAGGAAGGCGGTGCGCGGCAGGTCGACGCACATCTGATAGGCGTTGTAGGCGGCCACACACGCCGGCCCGAGCTTTTGCAGATAAAGCGTTTCCAGATCGACGAGATGGAACAGCGAGCCGGAGAGATAGAGGATCGGCTCGCCGGCACCCACCCAATCGCCTTCGGGATGGCGCAGATCGATGTCGATGACCGTGCCGCGCGCGGCCGCGATGCCGCGGATCCATTCGATCGCCAGACGCGGCGCGCAAATGATCGGGCGGCGCATGAACACCGCATAGGTGACGCGCTTGTCGCCGAAGCGCTCGACCGTTCCCTTCGTCTTGACGAAGTAATGGTCGGTCAGCCCCTTGATCTCGCCGATGGCGGGATGCGGGGGTTGCGGCGGTGCGGGTGCACGGCCATCGGCCATGGCGGTTTTGCCCTCAGTCGTTGGCGGCGAGGGCGCGCATCGGCACCGCGCGATCGCGCAAACGATCGGCGAGCAGGAACGCGAGCTCCAGCGCCTGCGTGCCGTTAAGGCGCGGATCGCAATGCGTGTGATAGCGATCGCCCAGCGACGCGTCCTGAATGGCCTCGGCCCCGCCCGTGCACTCGGTCACGTTCTGGCCGGTCATCTCAAAATGCACGCCGCCGGCGTGAACGCCTTCGCCGCGCGCCACGTCGAAGAAGCCGCGCACTTCGCCCAGGATGCGGTCGAAGGGCCGCGTCTTGTAGCCCGACGCCGACTTGATCGTGTTGCCGTGCATGGGGTCGCTCGACCACACGACCTTGCGGCCTTCGCGCGCCACGCGGCGCATCAAGGGCGGCAGTTTCTGCATGATCTTGTCGTCGCCCATGCGCGCGATCAGCGTCAGACGCCCGGCTTCGTTTTCCGGATTCAACGCGTCGATCAAGCGGATGAGTTCATCGGGATCCGAAGTCGGCCCGCATTTCAGGCCGATCGGGTTCTTCACGCCGCGGCAGAATTCGACATGGGCACCATCGAGCTGGCGCGTGCGATCGCCGATCCAGATCATATGGGCCGACGTGTCGTACCAATCGCCGGTCGTGGAATCGACGCGCGTCAGCGATTCCTCGTAGGGCAGCAGCAGCGCTTCGTGACTGGTGAAGAACGAAGCTTCGCGGATTTGCGGCGTGGATTCCGGCGTGATGCCGCACGCTTCCATGAAGCGCAGCGAATCCGAAATGCGATCCGCGAGTTCGCGGAAACGCTCGCCGGCGGGCGAGCGATCGACGAAGCCCAGCGTCCAGCCATGCACGCGATGAAGATCGGCATAGCCGCCGCGCGAGAATGCGCGCAGCAGATTCAGCGTCGCCGCCGACTGGCTATAGACCTGCATCATGCGTTCGGGATCGGGTGCCCGGCGCGACGGCTCGAACTCGATGCCGTTGATGATGTCGCCGCGATAGACGGGCAGCGTCGTGCCGCCGATCGTTTCGTCGTCGGCCGAGCGCGGCTTGGCGAACTGACCGGCCATGCGGCCGACCTTCACCACGGGCAGGCCGCCCGCATACATCAACACGACGGTCATCTGCAGGATGACCTTGAACGTGTCGCGAATATTGTTCGCGGAGAATTCGGCGAAGCTCTCGGCGCAATCGCCGCCCTGCAACAGAACGGCTTTGCCCTCCGCCACGGCGGCGAGCTGCTTCTTGAGGTCGCGCGCCTCGCCCGCAAAAACCAGCGGCGGATAGGACGCGAGTTTCTTCTCGACGTTCGCCAGCACGGCGGCATCGGGATAAGTCGGCATTTGGCGCGCGGGCCGCGCGCGCCAGCTATCAGGCGTCCATTTCGCAGGCATTGTTTGTCCCCAACTTGGCCGAGCACCCTACAAGGCGGCTTTCGCATCCGCAACGGCCCACGAATTTCCGATATCGTTCAAAGGCTTGACGGATCGGATGGGTTCTGCGCACAAAGGTTTTTACGCATGTTGCAGGATATTTTGTTCGCCGCCTCGAAGCTGCTGGGCCCGCTGCTTGATCCGCGGGTTGCCCTTTATTGGGTCCTGTTCGCTGGTATCGCGTTGCTGTGGAGCCCCTGGAAACGCGCGGGCCGCGTGCTCGCCACGCTCGCTTTCGTCGTTAGTCTCGCTGTCGGCTCGTCGCCGTTGGGATCGCTCGCGCTGAACGCGCTCGAGAACCGCATCCCCGCCCCCGCCGCTTTGCCCGACAAAATCGACGGCATCGTGGTGCTGGGCGGCGACGTGGATCCGCGCATGATGCGCTTGCGCAACGCCACACCGGGCAGCGATGCGCAGCGCCAGATTGCCTTCGCCGATTTGGCGCGCCGTTACCCGGACGCGAAGCTCGTTTACTCCGGCGGCTCCGGCCGATTGATCGATCGCGACGATACGGATTCCGACGGTGCCGCGAAATTGCTACCGATGCTCGGCCTCGACCCTTCGCGCGTGATCTTCGAAGATCGCTCGCGCAACACCTGGGAAAATGCAGCACTTGCACGCGAACTCGGCCAACCGAAGGAAGGCGAGACTTGGCTGCTGGTGACGTCGGCGTTCCACATGCCGCGCGCCGTCGGCTGTTTTCGCGTCGCCGGATGGACGGGCTTCATCCCCTACCCGGTCGGCTATATGACGCCGCCGGATGTCGGCACGGATTGGTGGCCCGCTTTCACCTTCGACGGGCGCCTATTCGCGCTCTACGCCGCGATCCGCGAATTCTCGGGGCTGTTCTACTACCGCCTCACCGGCCGCGTGGATGCGTGGTTTCCCGCACCGTAAGCGTTAGCGTCAGCGCTTCACCTTTTCGCGCATCAGCACGAATTCTTCGGCCGCCGTCGGGTGGATCGCGACGGTACGGTCGAAATCCTTCTTGGTCAGGCCCGCCTTCACGGCGATGGCCACACCTTGGATGATTTCGGGCGCGTCCGATCCCACCATATGCACGCCGCGCACGCGGCCTGTTTCCGCTTCGACGACCAGCTTCATCATCGTGCGTTCGTCGCGGCCCGACAACGTGTGCTTCATCGGCCGGAACGTGGCGCGATAGATATCGACGCCATCGACACCAAACTGACGCTCGGCGGCTTCCTGGGTCATGCCCACCGTGCCGCAAGGCGGCTGACTGAACACGGCCGAGGGGATCTCGCCATGATCGGTCGGCGACGGATTGGCGTTGAACAACGTCTCGGCGATGCCGCGCGCTTCGGCGATGGCGACCGGCGTCAATTGCACGCGGTTGGTCACGTCGCCGACGGCATAGATATCCGGCACCGTCGTACGCTGCCATTCGTCGACCGCGATACCGCCCGCCTTGTCGACATGCACGCCCACGCTATCGAGGCCCAAGCCGCCGGTATTCGGCGAACGGCCGGTCGCATAAAGCACCGCATCGACCTCATGCGTATCGCCCGCTTCGGTCGTCACGCGCAACACGGCGCCATCGCGATCGATGCGCGCGACTTTGCTGCCGGGACGAATAGCGATGCCCTGCTTGGTCATCTCCGACGTCAGATGGTCGCGAATATCGATGTCGAAGCCGCGCAGAATTTTTTCGCCGCGAATGAAGATCGTCACGGCGGAACCCGCCGAACGGAAAATGCCCGCGAACTCCACCGCGATGAAACCGCCGCCGACGATCGCCACGCGCTTGGGTAAGCTTGGCAGATCCAGCGCTTCGTTCGACGTGATCGCGTGTTCGATGCCCGGGATCGCCGGCAACTCGGGCTTAGCACCCGTCGCGATCATGATGTATTTCGCGGTGATCGTGCGGCCCGCGACTTCCACCGTGTTCGGCGCCACGATCTTGGCATGGCCCAAAATCGGCTCGACCTTCGACCCCGACAGAAGGTTTTTGTAGATCCCTTCCAGGCGATCGGTTTCGCGGTTCTTCGCGGCGATCAACTTGCCCCAATCGAGCGAGCCGTCGACCGTCCAGCCATAGCCGCGCGCGTCTTCCATCTCGTGCGCGAAATGGGTGCCGTAGACCAGCAGCTTCTTGGGCACGCAGCCGCGCAGCACGCAGGTGCCGCCGATACGCCAGGATTCGGCGATGGCAACGCGGGCACCGTAGGACGCCGCACGGCGCGAACCGGCGACACCGCCGGAACCCGCGCCGATCGTGAACAGGTCATAGTCGAAGCTGGTCATCAGATGCCGCCCATGCAGAGATATTTGATCTCCATGAATTCCTCGAGCCCGTATTTCGAGCCTTCGCGCCCGATGCCCGATTCCTTCATGCCGCCGAACGGCGCTTCGGCCGTGGCGATGACGCCCGCGTTGATACCGACGAGGCCGTATTCCAGCGCATCGGCGACGCGCCACACGCGCCCGATATCGCGGCCGTAGAAATAGGCGGCAAGACCGAACTCGGTATCGTTGGCGAGTTGGATCGCCTCCTCCTCCGTCTTGAAACGGAACAAGGGGGCGAGCGGCCCGAAGGTTTCCTCACGCGCCACGATCATCGCGGGCGTGACGTCGGCGACGACCGTCGGCTCGAAGAAGCGCCCGCCGCGCGCATGGCGCTTGCCGCCGGTCAACAGCTTCGCGCCCTTCGACAGCGCATCGGCGAGATGGCGTTCGACCTTCGCGACCGCCGCGTCTTCGATCAGCGGGCCTTGCGTGGCGCCGGCTTCGGTGCCCGGTGCGGGATTGAGCTTGGCAACGGCAACGCTCAGCCTCTGTGCGAACGCGTCGTAAACCTTGTCCTGCACCAGAATGCGGTTGGCGCAGACGCAAGTCTGCCCGGTGTTGCGGAATTTCGACGCGATGGCGCCTTCGACGGCGGCATCGAGATCGGCGTCGTCGAACACGATGAAGGGCGAGTTACCGCCCAGTTCCAGCGAGACCTTCTTCACCGTGCCGGCACATTGCGCCATCAGCAGCTTGCCGATTTCGGTCGAGCCGGTGAAGCCAAGCTTGCGCACGATGGGGTTGGACGTCAGCTCCTTGCCGATGCTGGGCGCATCGCCCGTGACGATGTTGAGGACACCTTTGGGCAGGCCCGCACGCTCGGCAAGCTCGACCAACGCGAACGCCGAAAACGGCGTCAGCTCCGACGGCTTCGCCACGACGGTGCAACCCGCCGCGATTGCCGGGCCCGCCTTGCGGGTGATCATCGCGGCGGGGAAATTCCACGGCGTGATGCAGGCGACGACGCCGATCGGTTCCTTCGTCACCACGAAGCGGCGATCGTTCGACGTCGACGGGATCACGTCGCCATAGGCGCGCTTGGCTTCCTCGGCGAACCATTCGAGGAACGAGGCCGCGTAGCCGATCTCGCCCTTCGCTTCGGCCAAAGGCTTGCCCTGCTCGGCGACCATCAGCAACGCCAAATCCTCGGCGTGCTGATTCATCAGATCGAACCATTTGCGCATGATCGCGGCGCGCGTCTTGGCGGGCGTCTTGCGCCAGCCGGGATAGGCGCGGTTGGCGGCATCGATCGCGCGCTTGGTTTCCGCCCCGCCCATATCGGGCGCGTGGCCGATGAATTCGCCGGTCGCAGGATTGTCGACGTCGAAGCTCTTTTTCGAATCCGCATCCACCCATTGGCCGTCGATATAGGCCTGCTGGCGGAACAGCTTGGGATCCTTCAGCGCCACACCGGTGTAGCGGATGTTACGGGCGGGCTCGGCCATGGATCGTTCTCCCGGAATGCGAATTCGAGGGAGAATATATAGGCAGCCGCCTCCGGTTATTCCACCGTCACGCTCTTGGCGAGATTGCGCGGCTTGTCGACATCCGTTCCCTTCCGGATCGCGACGTAATAAGCGAGCAATTGCACGGGGATCGAATAGAGGATTGGCGTCACGAAAGGATGGCTTTCGGGGATCTCGATCGTCGCGGTCGCGAGCGATCCGGCCTTCGCAATACCCTTGGCATCGGCGATCAAAATCACCTGCCCGCCGCGTGCTTTCGTCTCCTGGATATTCGATGCCGTCTTCTCGAACCATTCGTCGCTGGGGGCGAGCACGATCACCGGCACGTCCGACGCGATCAACGCGATGGGGCCGTGCTTCATTTCGCCGGCGGGATAGCCTTCGGCGTGGATATAGGAGATTTCCTTGAGCTTCAGCGCCCCTTCCATCGCGATGGGATAGGAAGTGCCGCGCCCGAGATAGAGTACGTCGCGCGCGGGTGCCACGATTTCGGCGGCTGCACGGATCGCCTCGTCCATCGCCAGCACGGCCGAGACTTTCTCCGGAATCTCATAGATCGCACCAGCAAGTTCGTTCAGCGCCGCAGCCGACATCGTGCCGCGCGCCTTGGCGGCGGCGAAGGCGAACGACGCCAACACCGAAAGCTGTGTGGTGAACGCCTTGGTCGAGGCGACGCCGATCTCCGGCCCGGCATGCGTGGGCAGCACGACATCGGCTTCGCGCGCCATCGAGCTTTCGGGCACGTTGACGATCGCGGCGATCTTCTGGCCTTGCGCCTTCGCGTGGCGCAACGCCGACAATGTGTCGATCGTTTCGCCCGACTGCGAAACGAACATCGACAACCCGCCCTTTTCCAGGATCGGATCGCGATAGCGGAACTCCGACGCGATATCGACATCGACCGGCAAACGCGCGAGACGTTCGATCCAATAATGCCCGACAAGGCCCGCGTAATAGGACGTGCCGCACGCGACAAGCTGGATGCGGTTCAGCGTTTTGAGATCGACGGGCAAATCGGGCAACGCCACCGCGCGCGTCGCCGGATTGACATAGACGCGCAGCGTGTCGCCGATCACGGCGGGCTGCTCGAAAATTTCCTTCTGCATGAAATGCTGGAAATTGCCCTTGCCGATCAGGGCGCCGGACAAGGCCGTTTCCTTGATCGCGCGCGTCACTTGAATGTCGTTGTGATCGTGAATCGTGACGGTCGATCCGGTGACGACGACCCAATCGCCGTCGTCGAGGTAGGAAATCTTGCGCGTGAGCGGCGCCAAGGCCAGCGCATCGGAGCCCACGAACATCTCGCCGTCGCCATAGCCGATGGCGAGCGGCGAACCGCGCCGGGCGGCGAGCAGCAGATCCTCATGCCCCGCGACGATCGCGGCGACGGCGAAGGCGCCGTGCAGGCGCTTCAACGCCGCGCCGAACGCCGCTTCGGGCGCCATGCCTTCGTCGATCAGCACGGTCAGCAGGTGTGCAATGACTTCGGAATCGGTTTCGCTGGCGAAGACGCGACCCTTGGCGGCGAGTTCGGCCTTCAGCTCGGCGAAATTCTCGATGATGCCGTTATGAACGATCGCGACCTTGTCGGTCGCGTGCGGATGCGCGTTGTTCTCCACCGGCGCGCCATGCGTCGCCCAGCGCGTATGCGCGATCCCCGTGCGCCCGCCCAGCGGCTCGGCGTTGACGCGCTCTTCAAGGGCGGCGATCCGCCCCGACGCGCGGCGGCGCTCGATCTTGCCCTTCACCAGCGTGGCCACGCCGGCGGAATCGTAACCGCGATATTCCAGGCGCTTAAGGCCGTCCACCAAAAGCGGCGTGGCCGCACCCTTGCCGACGATTCCGACGATGCCGCACATATCCGAATCTAACCTTTCTTTTGCGCCGCTTTTTCGGCCGCCCGGCGGGTGCGGAACATCTTCGCCCAGCCGTCTTTCACCACCGGGGCGGGACGCACGACGACCATCGCGTCGGCGGGCACGTCGCGCGTGACGACGGAGCCAGCCCCCACAATCGCACCATCGCCGATCGTGACCGGCGCCACGAGCGACGCATTCGAGCCGACGAAGGCGCCCGCCCCGATATCGGTGTGCGATTTGAAGAAGCCGTCGTAATTGCAGGTGATGGCGCCGGCACCGATATTGGCCTTCGCCCCCACGCGCGCGTCGCCGATATAGGAAAGATGGTTGATCTTGGCGCCCGCTTCGACCTTCGCCGCTTTGATCTCGACGAAGTTGCCGATATGCGCACCCTCGCCGATCACCGCGCCGGGGCGCAGCCGCGCATAGGGGCCCATCAACACGCCGTCGGCGACGGTCGCCCCTTCGAGATGGCAGAAACCTTTGATCTGCACGTCGCGACCGACCTTCACGCCGGGCCCGAAAATCGTGCCGGGATAGACGACCGTATCCGCGCCGATTTCGGTGTCGTAGCTGAACCACACCGACGCGGGATCGATCAGCGTGACGCCGCCGCGCATCGCCGCATCGCGCTTCTTGGCCTGGAACCAGGATTCGAGATCGGCGAGTTGCACCTTGTCGTCGGCGGCGCGCCATTCGTCGCGCGAGCCTTCGGCCGCGACGACTTTGCGCCCCGCCTTGCGCGCGATCTCGACCGCGTCGGTCAGATAATATTCGCCCTTGGCGTTGGCGTTGCCGATCTTGGCGATCAGATCGAACATGCCCTTGCCGTCGAACGCCATGACGCCGGAATTGACGAAGTCGATGGCGAGTTCGGACGGTGTCGCTTCCTTCGCTTCGACGATGCGCACCAATTCCGCATCGACATTGGTGACGATCAAGCGACCGAAGGAATTGGGAACGGGTACCCGCACGCCCAGCACTGCCAAGGCGGGCTTGGGTTCGCTGCGCAACGCCCCTGCAAGCCGCGAGAACGTCTCCGCCGACACGAAAGGCGCATCGCCCAGCGCCACGAGCCACTGCGCGGACAGCGAGCCGGCCAGGTCGCACCAGGTGTGCTCCGGCCCCACCACCGGCAGACCGTGTCGATGCACCAGCCGGCGGGTCTCGATTCCGCGATGGCCGACCACCCCCTGCCGGCGCACCGGCGCGGTCGCCCCAGACGCATCACGTGCAACGGTTCGGACGGCGACCACGGCGTCGGCAGCGGCAGGCCGAGCAGCAGCGCAGCGGTGCGGTGCGAGAACGCGAACGGCGCCGGCAGCACCGGCTCGAAGGCCCTTGCCCGGCCGGGCAACTCGTCCGGCGATCCGACGGCGAGGGTCAGCCCTGGCCACAGGTCACCACCGAGGGAAGTCGCGAACAATCGCCGGAAGTACCGACCGGCGCCTCGTGCGATGCTGCAGATCCCGCCACTGCCCGTGTCGCAGAACAAGGAGCCGAACGTTGCCGGGTCTGCTCGTCGTCCATCACACGCCGTCGCCACGTATGCAGCAGATGCTCGAGGCGGTGCTGGCCGGTGCGCGTGACCCGGAGCTGGACCCGGTCGAGGTGACGGTGCGTCCGGCGCTGGCTGCCACGGCCTCGGATGTGCTTGCGGCACAAGGGTTTCTGCTCGGCACCCCGGCCAACATCGGGTACATGTCGGGGGCGCTGAAACACTTCTTCGACCAGATCTACTACCCGACCCTGCTGGCCGCCCAGGGTGCCCCGTTCGGGCTGTGGGTGCACGGCGGCAGCGACACCACCGGAGCGGTGCGGGCGGTCGAGGCGATCACCGC
>JAIUNH010000021.1 GCA_020161965.1 Pseudomonadota bacterium | reverse complement strand
GCGTCACCTTGCGAACGGCAATCTCGCGGCCGATCAGCGGATGATGTTCATGCAGCATGACCGTCCTCCTATGCGCTCAGGCGCTTGTTTTCGGGGTCGAAGAAGACCGTCCCGACCACCTTTGCCGTGTGGGTCTTGCCGGGCATCGGCACGTGAATGGTCTCGCCTTCGCGCGCCTTGCCACCTTCGACCACCGCCATGGCGATCGAGCGTCCGAGAGCAACACTCCAGTAGGACGAGGTGACGTGGCCGACCATCTTCATCGGCAAGGTCTGGCTCGGATCGAGCACGATCTGTGCCCCCTCCTCCAGCACCGTGTTTGGATCGGAAGTGAGCAGGCCGACGAGCTGCTTGCGATCGGTCTTGAGCATGTCCGTACGCGTCAGCGAACGCTTTCCGACGAAGTCTGGCTTGGCCTTGCCGATCGCCCAGCCGAGACCGGCGTCGTCAGGCGTCACGGTGCCGTCGGTGTCCTGTCCGACGATGATGTAGCCCTTCTCGGCGCGCAACACGTGCATCGTTTCGGTGCCATAAGGGGTGATGCCATATTGCTGGCCGGCCCGGTAAAGCTCTTCCCAGACCGCCCGGCCGTAGCGCGCCGGCACATTGATCTCGTAGCCGAGTTCTCCAGTGAAGCTGACCCGGAACAGCCGGGTCGGCACACCGCAAATCTTGCCCTCGGCAACCGACATGTGCGGGAGCGCCTCTTCGGAAAGGTCGATGCCCTCGACCAGCGGCTCGATCAGCTTGCGCGCGTTCGGGCCGTTGAGCGCGATCACCGCCCATTGCTCCGTCGTCGAGGTCAGCCATACCTTGAGATCAGGCCACTCGGTCTGGAGATAATCCTCCATCGTGCCCAGCACGCGCGCCGCACCACCGGTGGTGGTGGTCACATGGAAACGGTCGGTGGTCAGGCGGCCGATGACGCCGTCGTCACGGATGAAGCCATCCTCACCGAGCATCAGGCCATAGCGTAGGCGTCCAGGTGCCAACTTCGTCCAGGAGTTGGTGTACATGCGGTTCATGAATTCGGCGGCGTCCGGCCCGACGATCTCGATCTTGCCGAGTGTCGAGGCATCGAACATGCCGAGGGATTCGCGAACAGACTTGCATTCGCGCGCCACGGCGGCGTGCATGGTCTCGCCCTTTTTCGGGAAGTACCAGGCGCGGCGCCACAACGACACCGGTTCGAATTCCGCGCCGTTCTGCTCGGCCCAGCCATCGATCGGCGTCTTACGCGTCACTTCGAACAGTTCGCCCCGATTGTAGCCTGCGAAGGCGCCGAAGGTGGTCGGCGTGTAGGGCGGGCGGAAGGTCGTGGTGCCGACCAGATCGGGCGTGACGCCTTTCTCGCGCGCCAGAATGTCGAGCGCGTTCATGTTGGAAAGGCGCCCTTGATCGGGCGCCATGCCCAGCGTCGTGTAGCGCTTCAAAAGCTCGACGCCATCGTAACCTTCGCGCGCGGCGAGACGCACGTCGGCGGCGGTCACGTCCGCACCGAAATCGACGAAGGCTTTGCCGCCCGCATCGGGCGCTTCCCAGCGCGCGAGCAGATGATCCTGCGGCAGATCGATGCGCGTTTCCGCCCCGTCATGCGCGCCGTCGGGCAGGAACGCCGCGAAATCGCGCGCGTAGCGCAGCTTGCCACCGGCGTGGCTGTGCAGATGAACCAGCGGTGTGAATCCGCCCGCCATCGCAATAACGTCGCAGGCGATGTCGCGCGTGCCCGACCCGTCGAGCTTGGCGACGCGCACACCCCGCACCGGGCAACCGAGGGCTGCGACGACCGCCTCCCCGTCGCGCAGATCGATCACGGCGGGCACGGCGATGCCAAGCTCGGTCAATTCGCGCGCTTGGCGATGGCCGCTATCGTTGTTGGTGAATACGACGACCGATTTGCCCGCCGCCACACCGTGATCGCGCGCATAGCGCCGCACGGCGGAGAGCAGCATCACGCCGGGCCGGTCATTGTCGCGGAAGATCATCGGCCGTTCGACCGTACCGGTCGCGAGGATCGCGCGCGCGGCGCGGATCTTCCATGTCCGTGCTTCGATCGCGGCATTCGGATTGCGCTCGACCGCGACGAACAAGCCGCCTTCGTGCCGCGCGATCACCAGCGTATTGCGCAGCACGGTGACGCCGGGGATCTCGGGCACGTCGCCATCGTCGATCAGCCAGACGCGTCCACCCGCTTTCGCCGCTTCGCGCGCGGCTTGCTGGCCCGCGATCCCGCCGCCGACGATCAAGGTCTCGCAATGGGCGTAGCGCTTCTCGACGCGCATCGGCGTGGCGTCCGTCGGCAGCTTGCCGATCCCGGCCATGCGCTGGATCATCGGCTCGAAGATCGGCCAGAACCGCC
This sequence comes from Pseudomonadota bacterium, assembly GCA_020161965.1. Classification (GTDB taxonomy): domain Bacteria; phylum Pseudomonadota; class Alphaproteobacteria; order CACIAM-22H2; family CACIAM-22H2; genus Tagaea. The sequence goes on along the minus strand of JAIUNH010000021.1, from coordinate 14,515 downwards.
CGCCGGGGCCCATGAAGGTCTTGTAGTAGAAGCCCGCAGGCAGCAGCGCACCGAAGCGATCGGCCAACGCGCCTAAATCGAAATCGACCGAGGGCCAGCAATTCAGCGGCCAGGCCTTCAAACCGGCCTCGATGTGCAAGCTCGTCGCCAACGCATTGCCCTTCGCCGTGCCGACATGGGCATTGGGCTCGTGGCGGCCATAGCCGACGATGCCGCGCGGCCGGTGATATTTGAAACTCCGCGCGACGACGCGAATGTCGGATGCGAGCAACGCCGCCGCCAAGGGTTCGCCGCGACGCCCCGTGAGCGTACGGCCGCCGAATTCGAATTCGACGCTCTCGCCGGGCGGAATGGGTTTGAGGCGATAGCCGCTCATGATGCGAATTCATTCGTCGCGGTGTTGCGCGCAAGCTTCAACCAATGGCGGCAGCCATGCTTGTGCCACCAAAGCTCCGTGACAGGACCTTTGGCATTTTCGCGCAGGTAAATCTCGCGCAGCGTGGTCTCGCCGAGGCACACGAACTCCGCCTGTTCGCGCGGACCGCAATTTGGGCATGGGACAAGGCGCATGGCGATCAATCCCGGTTCGACGCGCCGGCGGTTTCGTAAAGCGGCCGACCACGCTCGAAGCGCGACAAGGCGAAGCCGCCGATCAGGTCGCTCGGCATATCCTTGGCGATGAGGTCCGCAAACTCCCGCCCCGCTGCCGGGATCGCCTTGAACCCGCCCGAGCCCCAGCCTGCATCGATATAAAGCCCCTCGACCGGCGTTTTCGACACGATCGGCGATGTGTCGTGGCACAGATCGATCGCCCCCGCCCATTGGCGCAACATCCGCACGCGGCCAAGGATCGGGAACAACTCAACCAGATGCGCGGTCACGCGCTCGATCGTCGTGAAATCGCCGCGCTGCACGTAAGAAGGCACGGGATCCGAACCGCCACCGATCACCAGCTCGCCCTTGTCGCTCTGGCAGAGATAGACCTGGGCGGGCGAATTGACGATGCAGGACAGGATCGGCTTCAGCGGTTCCGACACGAACGCCTGGAGCGGCACGGTTTCGATTGGCAGGCGCAGATCGGCGGTCGCGGCGAGCACGCTCGCATGGCCCGATACGGCCAGCGCCACTTTATCGGCGGCGATACGCCCACGCGCCGTTTCCACGCCCGCGACCTTGCCGCCCGCGCGCGTGATCGATCGCACTTCGCAATTCTGGACGATATTGACGCCAAGCGCGCTCGCCGCACGCGCGTAGCCCCAGGCGACGGCGTCGTGGCGCGCGATCCCGGCGGTCGGATGCCACGTCGCGGCCAATACCGGCAGGCGCTTTGGCTCGTCGAGATCGAGGATGGGCACACGGGCCTTGGCTTCCGCCGGCGAAACGATATCGAAGGGGACACCGGCGAGGCGCAGCGTCGATTGGCGGCGCTTCACGTCACGCAGCTTCGCCCAAGTCTGGATCAGGTCGAGCTGCCCGCGTTCGGAAAACATCACGTTGTAGCCGAGCACGCCCGAAAGCTCGCGCCACAGCTTCAGACCTTCGGCGTGGAAGCGGATCGATTCCTCGCGCAGATAATTGGCGCGGATCGTCACGGTATTCCGCCCGGTATTGCCGCCGCCGAGCCAGCCTTTGTCCAGGACCAGCACGTCGCGCATGCCGTGGCGCGCCGCGAGGTTGTAGGCGGTGGCGAGGCCATGCCCGCCAGCCCCGACGATGATCGCGTCGTAACGATCCTTCAGCGGACGCTCCTGCCACGCCCGCTTCGCGGCGTCGGGTCCGAGAAACGCATGCCGCAACAGATCGACGAAGGAATAGGCGCCCATGGCGATCAGTCTGCACAAGACGACGGCGTATCGCCATACGGCCGTTCTCATCGGGCGATGACATCGCCTCATACCGAACATCTTGACGCGCCGCGTATGCCGTCTACTCTCGCGTCGAGACATTCCTCGCCGTTTAGAGATTCTTTCCCCGCTCGCAAAAGGAGTAAACAGATGAACCGCCGCGATCTCGCCCGCGTGCTCGGCACGGGCGTCGTCGGTGCCGCCGCCTTGACCGTTGCCGGTCAACAGGCCCAGGCCCAAGCCCCCGCCGCCGCCGCCGGCAAGTCTCGCCTGCACCAGATTTTGGAGCGCGGCACGATGCGCGTCGGCACGACCGGCGACTTCAATCCGATGAGCTTCCGCGACACGTCGACGAACTCGTATCAGGGCTTCGATGTCGAAGCGATGACCCAGCTCGCGACCGATAGCGGCGTGAAGGTCGAATGGGTGCAGACCGAGTGGGCGCAGATCGTCGCCGGCATCGGCGCCAACCGCTTCGACATCTTCTCGGGCGCTTCGGTCACCATGCCGCGCGCGCGCGGGGCGGCGTTCACCCTGCCCTATTTCGAATTCAGCTCCGTCCCCGTCGCGGCGAAGTCGGCCGCCGGCCGCTTCGGCTCGTGGGACGCGATCAACGCCGATGGCGTGCGCGTCGCGGTGTCGATGGGCACGGTGTTCGAGGATCAAGCCAAGGCGCATTTCCCCAAGGCGCGCCTCGTCTCGGTCCAGGCGCCGGCGACCGGCTTCCAGGAAGTCCTGGCCGGCCGCGCCGATCTCACGCTCACCAGCAACGTCGAAGCCTCGTCGCTCGTGCGCCGTTTCGACGCGCTGACGCTGCTGGCCGCCAGCGTGCAGCCGCGCAACCGCCGTCCCGCCGCCTTCATGATGGCGCAGGACGATCCCATTTGGCTGAACTACGTGAACACGTGGGTGACGCTGAAGGCCCGCGAAGGCTATTTCGAAGCGCTGGAGAACAAGTGGCTTCCGAAGTCCTAAGCGCCAAGCAGAATCCGAGTTGGGGGAAAGCGCTCGCGGTTTCGGCCGCGGCGCTTTCTCTTTCGGGCTGCGCGCAGAATTCCTATAACTGGGGCTGGTACGTCGTCTCGCCGTTCGATCCGCGCGGGCTCAAGAACGTCGCCTTCCTCGCCGAAGGTTTGATCGCCACGATCGGAATCTCGCTCGTCGCGATCGTCATTTCGGTCGTGCTGGGGGCCGCCCTCGCCATCGCCGGCATGTCGCGGCACCGGGCGCTGCGCCTGTTCAATCGCGGCTATGTCGAAGCCTTCCGCGCGGTGCCGATCCTGGTGCTGCTGCTCTGGGTCTATTACGGCCTGCCGGTCGTGGCGGGCATCCAGTTTTCGGTGATCGTCGCGGGCATCGCCACGCTGGCGATTTCGGACTCGGCGTTCGAAGCCGAGATTTTCCGCGCCGGCATCCAATCGGTGCCCAAGGGCCAGACCGAGGCCGCGTTCAGCGTGGGCTTGACGCGCTGGCAGACGATGCGTCTGGTCGTCCTGCCCCAGGCGATCCGCAAGATCCTGCCGGCACTCGGCAACCAATTCGTCTATGTGCTGAAGATGAGCTCGCTCATCTCCGTCGTCGGTTTCCAGGAACTCACCCGCCGCGCGCAGGAATTGGTGTTGATCGAGTATCGCCCGCTCGAGATCTACACGATGCTCGTGCTCGAATATCTCGTGCTGATTCTGGTCGTGTCGTGGCTGGTCCGGCGCCTCGAAGCGCGCATGGCCGCCGAGACGCGCTAATCGGAAACGCGGAAGCGCTCGTATTCCTCGAATAGGTCTTCCGCACCCAGCGCGATGAATTCCTCACCCGCCGCGCGCGTGGCCAGCGCCGAATCCGAAATCACGCGCCCGTCGGGGAAGCGGCGGCGATAATCCGCCGCCTCGTAGTAATTGTCGCCCGCGTGTTCCAGCAGATCGTTACGCCCATGCGAGGGCGGCGGTGGCAATTGGAATTCCTTGATCGCGTCGGGCCACGCCGCCTGGGTGATGGCGATTTCCGACGGCGTGCCGTGGAAACCTTCGCTCGCCCCGTACAGTGCCTTGCGGCGCGCATCGACGCGCGACAATTCCCACCAGCTTTTCAGCTTGCAGCGTACCCGCACATCCTTGTCGCGGCCGGTCATCGACAATTCGGCGAAGAATTCCTGAAACGCGGCGCGCACCGGCGCCACGTTGCCGCCATGGCCATTCAGGAAATAGATGCGCTCGAATCCCGTGCGCGACAGCGAAGCGATGTAGTCGCGCACCACGGCCATCAAGGTCGACGGGCGCAGCGACATCGATCCCGGGAAGTCGAGATGGAACTGCGACATGCCCACTTGGATCGTCGGCGCCACCAGTACGCCCTTTGCCTCGCCCATCTTGCGGGCGATCGCTTCGGGGCAAAGATGGTCCGTGCCGATCAGGCCTTCGGGCCCGTGCTGCTCGGTCGAGCCGATCGGCACCACGATGCCCTTCGAGCGGGACAGATAGTCCCGCACCTTGTGCCATGTCTGGAGTTCGAGACGCATGTCCCTACTCTATCCTAAATGTGCTCCCAATCGTCGAGCTTGTCGGTGTTGGGCGGCGAGAAGCCCAGCACGTCGCCCTGGGTCGTTACGCCCAAGCCGTTGAGCAGGCGATTAGAGTAGTTGAAATAGGCGCAAACCTGATTGGCCTCGAAGATTTCGGCGTCGCTCGCACCTGCCGTGCGCGCCGCGACGATATCACTCTCCGCCATGGCTTGCGGTTCCAGCGTCAGCTTGCGGACGTAACGCAGCAGCGCCAATTCCTTGCCGTCGAACATCTTCTCCGGCTGCACGGCGACGAAGGCTTTATAGATTTTCTGCGCCTTCGCCTCGTCCTTCAACAGCCGCGTCAATCCGGCGAAGTGATGGGCGACCGAGTAATCGCATTTGTTGGCGAGGCTCGTATAAACGCCCAGGCATTCCAGGAACCAAACCGGCAGCGTGTTGCCGGTATGGTGCAGCACGCTTTTATAAAGGGCGCTATGCCCTTCCATCGTGTGCGGGCGCAGCGAGTGGACCTTCATCACATTGTCGATCTTGCCGCCCGGGCCCTTCACGCGATCGTAGAGTTCGCGCAGATAGCCGGTCGACTCGTCGTATTGAAGCATTTGGATCCACGCCGTCATCGGAAACTCCGTTGTTTAAAACCAGTGCCGGAATCGCAGCGGATCATAAGGCCGCAAATCGATTCCGGGTTCGCGATCTTCGATCAATGCCACCACGATCTTCGCGGTGATCGCGGCGAGCGTCGTGCCCAAATGCGCATGCCCAAACGCGAAGATCGCCTTGGGCGTCGCGGGCGAGCGGCCCAGCACGGGCAAACCATCGGGCAGCGATGGGCGGAAGCCCATCCAATAGGTCGCATCGTTCGCGTTCAAGCCCGGCAGCAATGCACGCGCATTGCCGATCAGCATTTCGGCCCGGCGCATATCGGGTGCTGCGTCGAGCCCCGCGAATTCGACCGTGCCCGCCAAACGCAGCCCCGTGTTCATCGAGGTGACGGCGTATTTGCCCTCCCCATCGATCATCTGCGCAGGCAGTTCCACGCCGGGCGACGGCAGGTGCGCATGATAGCCGCGCTCCACATCCAGCGGCACCCGCGCGCCCAGCTTGGTCGCCAGGGTTTGCGAATGCGCGCCGAGCGTCACGACGAATTGCTTGGCGTGGAACAGACCGGTTTCGGTTACCAGCGCGATCCCGTCGCTGATGGGTGCCACGTCGACGATCTTCGTGCGCTCGATCCGCCCGCCTTTCGCCAAGAACGCGGCGGCAAGCCCGTCGCAAAGCGCACCCGGATCCGCAAAGTGCCCCGCACCCGGCGCATAGACGGCATGGCGGTAGCTTTCCGACAGCATCGGCGCGAAGCGGCGCAACGAAGCCGCGTCGAATTCCTCCAGCGTCACGCCGCGCCGGCGGCGAAACGCGTGTGCGGCCTCGGCCCCGTCGCGGCTTGCCCGGCTCGCATAGACGTAAAGCAGGCCTTGCGCGCGGATCAGATGATCGACCCCGGCCTCGCTGGCGAAGTCGCGCCAATCTTCCATCGAGGTGAGCGTGAGGGCGGCCAGCGCCTTCGACATGTCCTCCGCACGCCGCGCCGATAACGCGAAGCGCAGCAGCCAGGGCAGCAACGCCGGCAGATAGCCGGGCCTTATCGCCAGCGGCGATAACGGATCGCGCAGCATCGACGGCACGGCGCACAAGGTCGAATAATTCGCCAAGGGCGACACCCAGCCGGGCGTGATGCCGCCCGCATTGCCCCAGGACGTGCCGCGCCCCGGTGTGGGGTCGAACAGCGCGACCTCGTGCCCGCGCGCGGCCAGCGCGAAGGCGCAGGACAGGCCGACCACGCCGCCGCCGGCGATCGCGATCGCCGCTCTGCCCGCGGTCATCGGTACTTGCCCATCCGCGCTTCCAGCCGCGCGAAGGCCAGCGACAGCGACCAGCACAGCAGGAAATAAAGGACGGCGATGATGATCCAGGTTTCGAACAGGCGCGTCGTCGTCGCCGCGACCTCGTTGCCCAGGAACGTCAAATCCTGGATCGAGATCAGCGACACGATCGACGTGTCCTTGACCAACGAAATGAATTGCCCCGCGAGTGGGGGCAGCGTGCGCTGGATCGCCTGCGGCAGCACGACGAGGCGCAACGTCTGCACGCGCGTCAGCGCCATCGCCTTGGAGGCGTCCCACTGGCCGCGCTCGATCGACTGCACGCCCGCGCGCACGATTTCGGTCACATAGGCGCCTTCGAACAGCGCCATGCACAGGATCGCCGACAGGATCGCGGGCAGCAATCGCGCGGGCCCGAACAGCATTTCGATCGTCGCGATCGTGGCGGGTGACGCGTTGCGTAAGGCCACGTCGATGCCGATCAGCGGGACGATCTGGCTGGTCAGGAAGAAATAGACGACGAAGACGAACACGAGCGGCGGCATGTTGCGCACCAGCTCGACATAGGAGCCGGCGACAAGCCGGAAGAACAGCGATTGCGAGATGCGCGCAAGGCCCATCACCGCGCCGATGATCGCCGCCCCGATCGCCGACCAAATGGCGATGCGGATGGTCGTCCACAGCCCGATCAGGATCAGATTGGGGACCCAGGATTCCTTCGCCTCGTCATAGCGCAGGATGAAGGGCCAGACCCGCGCCCAATTCCAATTGTAGTTCAGCACCGTGTTCGCGCGCCAAACCAGATAGGCGCACACGGCCGCGACCACGGCCAGAATGACCACGTCGAGCAGACGAAAGCGCCGCCGGTTTTCGACCGGCGGCGCCACGTTGGAGATACTCGAACTCACTGGGCCTGCTGGTCGCGCCAGTCGCGCGCCTTGAACCAATAGGCCTGACGCTCGGCGAGCCAGCCGTCGAGCGTGCGGTTCTGGATCCAGTTGTTGAGGAAGTTGAGCGAGTCCGGATCGCCCTTGCGCACGGCCATCGCGTCGGCCTGGCCGACCAGCGGCTCGGCGAACGGACGGAACAGCGCGTTCGGGTTGTCGAGGGCGGCGAAAGCCGGCTTCGGCACGGTGCTGACCCAAGCATGGGCGCGATCGTTCGTCACTTCGAGCAAGGCCGGCGCATCGTCATCGAACAGACGCAAGGTGGCGTTCGGGAACAGGCGCTGCGCCGTCGTCGCAGCCGACGTGCCGCGGCGGGCCGACAGCGTGACGTTCGGCTTGTTGAAATCCGAAACCGTCTTGAACGCGCCCGCCATCTTCTTGTTGGCGACGACGTCCACACCCGTCGCCGAATAGGGCGACGTGAAGTTGACGGTCAGGTTGCGCGCCGGGGTGATCGTCATGCCGCCGATGATGAAATCGAACTGGCCGGCGATCAGGGCGGGAATGATCCCGTCCCACGCGGTCGGCACGAGCTCGACCTTCACGCCCATATCTTCGGCCAGCTTCTTGGCGACGTCGACTTCGTAGCCGATCAGGTCGCCCGATTTGGAGCGGAACGCCCACGGCACGAAGGTCGAGAGGCCGACGCGCAGCGCGCCGCGCTTCTTGATGTCCTCGATCGCGCTGGTCGCGGACAACGCCGCGCGCGCGTCCTGCGCCTTGGACGCCACCGGCGCCATCACCGCCGCGACGGCGATCGCCGTCAGGGCCAATTTCCTCAAACCGAACATGCTCCCCTCCTTTTGTGGGACATGGTTTTCCGCCTCAACTTTTGAGGCGGGCTTCGAGAATCCGCACCGCCTGCGACATCAGGACGGTGACGGCGAGATAAAGGCCGGCGACGACCAGCCAGATTTCGAACGTCATGAACGTATCGGCGATGACGTTGCGCCCTTCGTTGGTCAAGTCGAACACCGCGATCACCGATACGATCGCGGAGTGCTTCACGAGCGATACGCCAAGGCCGGTCAGCGGCGGCAGCACCACGCGCAAAGCCTGGGGCAGCACGACGAAGCGATAGATCTGCGCGGGACGCAAACCCATCGCGCGCGCGGCTTCCCATTGGCCCTTGGCGACGGCTTCGATGCCCGCGCGGAAAATCTCCGCCGCGAACGCGCCTTCGAACACGGCCAGGCACAGAACACCCGTCCAGTAGCGATCGATGCCCAGGATCGGCGACAGGATGAAATAGAAAATATAGAGCTGCACGAGCAGCGGCGTGTTGCGGATCGCTTCGATATAGACGCGCGACAGACCTTCGCCGGCGATCGAGTTCGAGCGGCGCAACACCGCGACGACCAAGCCGATGACGACGGTAAGCAGCAATGCCAGCGCGCTGATCTGCAGCGTGACGATCATGCCCTTCAGCAAGGGCCCGAGCCAAATTTCGCCGTCGATCTCGCGATAGAGATAGCGGGGCACGCGCGACCACTGCCAATTATAGCCCATGCCTTGGGCGCCGCGCACCGCGATCCACAGCACGAAGGCGGCGAACAACAGGAACTGCACCGTCTCGCCCACGCGCCGCCACGGGAAAGCTTCGCGCGGCTTAACCATCGCCGCGCTCATCGCCCCGCCCCGTCGCCGCTACGTCCGGCCGTTTTTCCCGTGTCGTTCAAACCGCTCCCCCCGAGAGCCATCACAGTGAAACCAAAACGTCTTTCCGGCAACCGCTTCGCACGGTTTTTCCCAGCAATATTCTCGCCAGAAAACCGGCTCATGCGGTCATCGCCGCCCCTCATGGCGTGCCGCATCGCGCTGCTTGCTCGTGTGACGGCAACGGCACATGCTGTGCAAGCCAAATAAACTCCTACGACGATTAAAAGCATTTGAACGGAGGCGACGGCGATGAAAACACGATTTCTCTCGGCGGTAATCCTGGCTGCGGGTTTCTGCGCGCCGATCGCCGACGCGGCCGAACTGCGCATGGGCATGGCGGCGGAGGCGACCTATGTCGATCCGCACGCCCAGGCGGTCGGCCCGAACTTCGAATTGATGCTGCATATCTTCGACACGCTGGCACGCGTCGGACCGAACGAGGAAATCCTGCCCGGCATCGCCCAATCCTGGCGCATCGTCGAGCCGCCGAATCTGTGGGAGTTCAAGCTCCGCCCGGGTTTGAAATTCCACGACGGCGCGCCGTTGACCGCGCATGACGTGAAATTCTCGATCGAGCGCGCGCCCAACGTGCCCGGCGCTCCGTCGACCTATAGCCGGAACTTGCGCAATGTCGACGCGGTCGAGGTCGTGGACGACCTAACCTTACGCGTGCGCACCAAGCGGCCCGGCCTGTTGCTACCCGCCAATCTCGCCCAGATCGCGATCGTCGATCGGCGGATCGGCATGGACGCGACACCGCAGAGCTTCGCCTTCGCGAAATCGGCGAACGGCTCGGGGCCCTATCGCTTCGTCGAGTTCGTGCCGGGCGAGCGCGTGGTGCTCGAAGCCAATCCCGCTTGGGCCGACGGCAAGCCGCGTTGGGATCGCGTGACGATGCGTTTGCTGCGCAGCCCCGCAGCCCGCCTCGCCGCGCTGCTGACCGGTGCCGTCGACGTCATCAACGACGTGCCGCCCGCGGATATCGAAAAGCTGCAACGCGAGGAACGCGTGGCGCTGTCCAGCGGTTTGTCGAACCGCGTGATTTTCTGGGCGATGGATGTGGCGCGCGACACCTCGCCCTTCGTCACCGGCAAAGACGGCGGCGCCATCGCCAACCCGATGCGCGATCCGCGCGTGCGCGAAGCGATGGCGCTGGCGGTCGATCGTCCGGCGATCGCTTCACGGCTGATGGAGGGGGCTGCCGTCGAGGCGAGCCAGATTCCGCTCGAAGGCCATCCGGGTTTCCTTGCCGATCTCAAGAACCCCGCGCCCGATCTCAACAAGGCGCGCGCCTTGATGGCGGCGGCGGGTGTCGCGAACGGATTCCGCCTCGCCATCCACACGACGAACGGCCGTTACCTCAACGATACCCGCCAAGCGCAGACGATCGCGCAGATGCTGGCGCGCATCGGGATCGAGGCAAGCGTCCAGCCCACGCATATCGGTACGTATTTCAATCAAGCGCGGAACAAGGAATTCTCGTTCCTGATCGTCGGCTGGGGCCACACCTCGACCGATCCCTTGCTGGTAATGCGCGAGACGTTCCATTCGACCGCCGCCAACAACTATGGCGGCTGGATCGATCCAACTTCGGACAAGCTGCTCGACGACGCGGACGTGGAACTCGATCAAGCCAAGCGCGGCGCGATGCTGGCGGAAGTCACCCGCCGCGCGGCGGCGGCGAACGCGATCCTGCCCTCGCATTACCAAGTGAACTATTGGGCGACGCGCAAGGATCTCCGCTACGTCCCCCGCCGCGACGAAGCGACCGTGGCCGAAAGCGTGGTGCCGCGCTAAGCCCGCCGCGCAGCGTTACGCAAGATACTCGGCTTCGCTGAAGTCGCGCGCCAGGCGATAGACATAATCGCCGCGCGTGACCAGCGTGTTGGCGCGCCGCACCATGATCAGCCCGTCATGGGGTGCCATTAGCTCGGCGCTTGCGCGTTCGATCTCGCCGATCGGATGGATGCGCGCGACCGGCTGCCCCTTGGTCACGCGGGCACCCAAGCCCACCAGCGGCTCGAACAATCCGTCGAGCGGCGCCATGACCAGCGATCCCGCCCCGGTCGGCGTGATCAACTTCGTGTCGTGGAAGCGATCGCGCGGCGGCGCTTCCGGCAACACACCGAAATGATGCAGCAGGCGCATCAAGCCTGCACGGCCGATGGCGAGTGAATCGATATCGATGGAGGCCGCACCGGGGAATTCGGTCGCGACCATCGGAATGCCCATCCGGTCGCATTGCGCGGACATCGAGCGGCTATCCGATGTCGCCATCGCGCAGACCGTGTATGGCAGGCCGAAAGCGCGCGCCCCGTCGAGCTTGCGTTTGCGTAAACCCGCATCGCCGCCGCCATGCAAGTAAACGCTCGGCACATACATGCCCGTCGTGCCGCCCGAATGCAGATCGGCGGCGGCGTTGGTCATCGGCAACACGACGCTGGTGAGGTAATGCGCGATCGCGGATGTGGGCCCGCCATCGGCCTCGCCCGGAAAGGCGCGGTTGAGATTGCCCTGGTCGAGCGGCGACACGCGCGAGGCGGCCATCACCGCCGGAAAGTTCAACGCGGGCAAAATGATCAACCGGCCGGTGACGCGCGCGGGATCGAGATTGCGGATCAGATCGTGCAGCAGAATCTGGCCTTCGTATTCGTCGCCATGCGTGCCCGATGTCAGCAGCATCGTCGGGCCGTCGCCATTGGCGATCACCGCCAAGGGAATGGGGAGAATGCCGAAGGCGTAGCGATCGTCCGAATGGACAAGGCGCAGAAAGCCGAGCTGCTTGCCTTTGCTTGCGTAGTCGATATCGGTCGTCAACCGCGTGCGCGCCTGGGTCATTCACCCCTCCCCGTCGAAGCGCCTACGATGACATTTCGTAAGCTCGGCGTTCAGTCTTTTTTGCGTGCGGCGCCATGAGTTTGCTTGATCCTTGGATGAAACCAAACCGGCTTGCGCCATCGCCGCTCCAGGCGCCTATACTTTGGCACGCGGAGTGCACGCACATGTATGTCCATCCACGACGCGATTTGGAGCCTCCTCGAATTGGATAGCGGTACCGCCACTCCCGAAAACCGCCTCGCCGTCGGCGCCGCGCGCCGCCGACTGGAGGATGCGCGGCTGCTTTCGGGCAAAGGCGCCTATCTCGACGATCTGCCGTCGGCCGATACGCTGCGCGGCGTGGTCGCGCGTTCGCCCTACGCGCATGCCAAGATCGCGCGGATCGACGCGACGGCCGCGCGCGCCATACCCGGTGTCGCGCTGATCCTAACCGCCGCCGATCTCGATGCGGACGGCATCAAGCCGATCCCCGCCCTCTCGGCGGTGAAGATCGACGGCACGCCGGTCAAAATCACGCCGCCGCCGTTCGAATTGCTGGCGCGCGACACGGTGCGCCATGTCGGCGATCCCGTGGCCTTCGTCGTCGCCGAAACGGAAGCGATCGCGATGGAAGCGGTCGAAGCGCTGGAAATCGACTACGAAGAACTGACGCCGATCCTGTCGCCCGACGACGATGCGGCCCTGCCCGGCTACGAGATCGCCTTGGGCGACGCGGCCGCCGTCGATGCGGCTTTCGCCGCCGCGCATAAAATCGTCGAGCTTGAGGTCGTCAATCAACGCCTTGCCGGCGTGCCGCTGGAACCGCGCAATGCCCAGGGGGAACCGGGGGGCGAGCCGGACGGCGAACGTGTGACATTGCGCACCGGCACGCAAGCGCCGCATCTGGTGCGCCGCGTGTTGACCGCCGACGTGTTCGGTTGGCCCGAGAAGCAATTGCGCGTGATCGCGCCCGATACCGGCGGCGGCTTCGGCCTGAAGGCGCCGGTGATGCGCGAACAAGGCCTCGCCGTGTGGGCGGCGAAGAAACTCGGCCGCAAAGTGCGCTGGATCTCGACGCGCAGCGAGGCGTTCCTGTCCGACACCGGCGGGCGCGACATGCGCACGCGCATCGCCGTTGCCTTCGACAAGGATGCGAAGATCCTCGGCTTGCGCGCATCGGTCAGCGCCAATCTCGGCGCCTATCTTTCCTATTTCGGACCGGTCCCTGCGAATATCGGCTTGGTCGGCATGATCGGCGTCTACGCCACACCCGCCGCCCATATCACCTCGCGTGCGCGTTTCACGAATACGGCCCCGGTCGATGCCTATCGCGGTGCGGGCCGGCCTGAGTCGATCTACGCGATCGAGCGCGCGCTGGACAAAGCCGCGCGCGAATTCGGGATCGGCCCCGATGAAATTCGCCGGCGCAACGTGGTGCCCTTCGTTGCCCTGCCCCATCGCACGCCGATGGGCACGCTCTACGACAGCGGCGATTTCAAAACCACGATCGATAAGTTGGTCGCCTTCGCCGACATCGCGGATTTCGCCGCGCGTCGCAAAGAAAGCGAAGCGCGCGGCAAGATTCGCGGCCTTGGCCTCGGCTGTTATATCGAGCGCGCGGCGGGCGGTGCGGAAGAAGCCGCGACCGTGATCCTCGATGCCGAGGGCGGTGCGGACGTGATGCTCGGCACGATGACCCAAGGCCAAGGTCATGTGACCGCCTATACGCAGATCGTTGCGGATCGTCTGGGCCTGGATCCCGCCCGCATCCGCATCCATCAAGGCGACACCGATGTCGTCGCCCGCGGTGTGGGAACGTTCGGCTCGCGCTCGCTACCGATCGGCGGATCGGCACTGCAACGCGCGATCGAGAAAGTCGTCGATGGCCTCACGCCCTTGGCCGCCGAGCTTCTGGAGGCCGCCGCCGTCGATATCGAATTCCGCGATGCCGGTTTCCGCATCGCGGGCACCGATCGCGTGATCGACGTGCCGAACGTCGCCAAGGCTTTCCACGAACGCCGCGAGATGGGCCAGCGTTTGCCCGGCGGGCTCGGCGCCGATCTTTCCGCACAAGGCACGTTCCAACCCGCCGAACCGACCTTCCCCAATGGCTGCCACGCCTGCGAGGTGGAGATCGATCCCGACACCGGCGAAGTCGCCGTACAGAGTTATGCCTGCGTCGATGATTTCGGCAACGAGATCAATCCGCTTCTGGTCGATGGCCAGATGCATGGCGCGCTGGCACAAGGGATCGGTCAGGCGCTGCTCGAACATTTCGTTCATGACGAAACGACCGGCCAGCCGCTGACCGGTTCGTTCATGGACTACGCCATGCCGCGCGCGACCGATCTGCCGTTCTTCGAGCTCGCGCGCAACCCCGACCCGTGCAAGAACAACCCGCTGGGCCTCAAAGGCTGCGCGGAAGCGGGCTGCATCGGCGCCCCGCCGGTTGTGATTTCGGCGGTGCTCGACGCGCTCGCCCCGCTCGGCGTTCAACATATCGATATGCCGGCGACCCCCTATCGCGTGTGGAAGGCGATCGACGACGCGCGCAACGATAAAGGTTCGAATTGATGTCCAGCGTTTCGCTCAAAGGCGTTTCGAAAACCTACGCGGGCGTCACCGCCTTGCGCACGATGGATCTGGAAATTCCCCAGGGCGAATTTCTGACGCTGCTCGGCCCCTCGGGCTGCGGCAAGACGACCACATTGCGCTTGATCGCCGGGTTTATCGAACCCAGCACGGGGCGCATCCTGTTCGGCGGCGACGACGTGACCGATCTGCCGCCGCAAAAGCGCGAGATCGGCATGGTCTTCCAGGATTACGCGCTGTTTCCGCATATGACCATCG
>JAIUNH010000020.1 GCA_020161965.1 Pseudomonadota bacterium | reverse complement strand
CGCTGGCGGTGCAGGTCAACGGCAAGCTGCGCGGCACGATCGACGCCAAGCGCGACGCAGGCGAAAGCGACGTGCGCGAAGCGGCCCTGGCGATCCCGACCGTTCAGGCCGCGATGGCGGGCAAGCCCGTGCGCAAGTTGATCGTGGTCAAGAACAAGATCGTCAATATCGTCGTCTGACGATCAGGTTCGCAGCAGCCAGAACGCGTAGCCCGGAAACAATTTCGGATCGGCCTTCTCGATCGCTTCCCAGCGATCGAGATCGGCCATCGCCTTGTCCTTCGGGAATTTCTTCGCGTAAGCGCGAAACGCCGGCGCCTCCGCGTCTTGCTGTTGCACGCGCCCGCGCACGAATTCGAAACCGAGGAAGCGCAGCGGCAAACCGGCCAACAGCGCCTTGAGCTTCGGAATGTCGTAGCGCGTTTCCTGAACGTGGAAACACAGGTCGCGCAACAGCGACGCCGAATGGAAATCCGGCCAATGCGGAAGCTCGACCTGCAAAGTCTTGCCGAGCTTGCCGCTGAGCACGTCACCGCGAAAGCGACGCAAACCCGCCGCATCGTCGGCATAGCCGCTCTTCGCGATCGCATCGCGCGCTTCGACGACGACGCGCCGCCCGTGTTCGCCGTACAGCGCCAAGCGCATCAAGCCGCCGGGGACGAGCACTTGCGTCAGCGCTTCGAGGCCCGCGCGCGGACTCGCCATATGGTGCAGCACGCCGACCGATTCGATATGGCCCCAGCTCGAGCCGAGGCTCGGCAATGCGAGAATATCGGCCTGGACGAAATTGATATTCGTCACGCCCTGCGCTTCGGCTTGGCGCAAACCATAGCCGAGCGAGGCTTTCGACAGATCGACGGCGTCGACGCCGACATCGGTGTAATTCGCCGCGACCGACAGCGGATGCTGGCCCGTACCGGCCCCCGGCATCAGCACGCGCAAGGGTGTCGCGAAAGCCGGCAAGGTTTCGCCCGGCATGTAGCGTTCGGCGATCGCCTTGCGGATATCGACCTTTTCCGTGCGGCGCAAACGCAGCCAGCGCGGATAGGGGTTCGCCTCGTACATCGCGCGCACGGCCTGGCTGGTCGCGTCGCCGATCGCGGTCCATTCGGGAATGCGCGCGGCGGCTTCGCGATCGGCCGCTTGCGACAGGATCGTCGCTTGCGCGAGGTCGGCCAGTGCTGGATCGCGCGCGGCTTCTTCGGCCAAGGGGGCGAACATCGCGCGGCGCGCTTGGCCGAACGTGTCCAGCGGCAACGAAGACGCGGCACTCGCATCCTGCGCCCAGACATATTCGTTGTTGTAGGCCTGATGCGCCAAAGCCAACGCCAACGGCAACAGCGTCGCGGGCATATCCGCCGCGCACAACGCGTCGCGCACGCGGATCATGAAGCCTTCCAACCGCGGATCGCGCGTGATCGTGCGCGTCAGGGTCAGCAACAGCAGCTTGTCCTTGACCATCGCCGCCAGCAGATCGCGGCTGGGCGATTGGCCGGGATCGGTCATCCGATATTTGACGATCAGCTGGTGTGCGGCCGACAGCGACAGGGCTTCGGTTTCCGCACCATCGGCCGCAAGCGCTTGTTCCAGCAATGCCGCGAGCGTGGGGTTGAAGCCGGGCGTGCGCGCCATTTCCAGGATCGCGACCATGCCATCGAGCGCGCCCGTGTGGCCGGGCTCGGCATCGAGCGCATATTTATAGGCCCCGAGGGCGGTGTCGAAATCGCCGCGCGCATGGGCGGCGCGGGCGTGGTCGTAGGCCTGGGCGGCAGTCGGCTTTTCCATGGAGCGGGAGTAGCAAACTGCTATCTTCCGGGCACTATGAAAATCGACACGCGCGCCATTCCGGCCTTCGTCAAAAAACCCGATGCGGCGATCCGCGCGATCCTGCTGTTCGGGCCGGATGCGGGTTTGGTGCGCGAACGTGCCGAAATCATCGGCAAGACGGTGGTTCCCGACCTGTCGGACCCGTTCCGCGTCGCCGATTTGGGCCCCGAAGCGTTCAAGGACGATCCTGCGCGCCTCGCCGACGAAGCCGCGGCGATTTCGATGATGGGTGGGCGGCGCTTGGTCCGCGTGCGCGGGGCGGGGGCCGAGACGGTCGCCGCCGCGAAGAATTTCCTCGACGACGCCAAGGGCGACGGCCTGGTGATCATCGAGGCGGGCGATCTCGAATCCAAATCGGCGTTGCGCAAACTGTTCGAATCCGCCGCCGTGAAAAACGGTGCCGCCATCGCCTGCTATCGCGACGAGGGCGCGTCGCTCGGTAAGACCATCGCGGAATCGCTGGCGGCGGAAGGCGTCAAAGCCTCGTCCGACGCAGTCGAATGGCTCGCGGGGCGCCTGGGCACCGATCGCGCGATCACACGATCGGAGATCGGCAAACTGGCGCTTTATGCAGGGAAAGGCGGCACGATCTCGCTCGACGATGCGCGCGCGTTGATCGGCGATTCCGCCGATATCGATCTCGACGATCTATCGCGCGCGACGGCGCTGGGCGACATGGCATCGCTCGATCGCGCCTTCGCGAAACTCGAAGGCGAGGGCGGCAGCCCGATCATGATTCTTCGGGCACTCGGCCGGCATTTCCTGCGCTTGCAGCTCGCGGCCGGACATATGAGTCACGGGCTCGACAGCGAAGCCGCGATGGGCAAGCTGTTCCCGCCGGTGTTCTGGAAAGAGAAAGAGCCATTCAAGAGCCAGCTCAATCGCTGGCCCTTGCCGCGCATCCAGATCGCGTTGGAACGGCTGCTCGAGGCGGAAATCCAGTGCAAATCCTCGGGCGCCATTCCGGCCGATTTGATCGCCCAGCGTTGCCTGTTGGCGCTGGCCCAAATGGCCGCGCAGGGTGCAAGGCGCTGATCCGGCAGGGACTTCCGCCGGATTTGTCGAAAAATTAACGGATTTCGGCTAGGATCGCCGCCCATGTCGACGATCGGGCCCTTCCGTGGCGTGGGGCAAACCGCCCCCGGCCGCACAGAAGTCGTGGATGCGATTCGCCAAGCGAGCGAACGCGCCGGCGTCGATTTCAAATTCATGCTGGCCAAGGCGCAGACGGAATCGAGCCTCGATCCGAGTATCCGCGCGCGCACGTCGTCGGCCTCGGGGCTTTATCAGTTCATCGAAAGCACCTGGCTCAGCACCGTGCGCCAGCATGGCGCGAAATACGGGATCGGCGATCTCGCCAATTCGATCGAAGACGATTTCGGTGGGGCGGCGCGCGTGCGCGATCCGATGACGCGCCGGCAGATCCTCGATCTGCGCTTCGATCCCAAGATCGCCAGCGCGATGGCGGCCGAGTTCACCAAGTCGAACCACGCGCAGCTCGAAGGCGCGTTGGGTTCGGGCATCAACTCGACCGATCTTTATCTGGCGCATTTCCTTGGCGCCAATGGTGCCTCGCGCTTCCTACAGAATTATCGTAGCGATCCGCAAAAGATCGGCGCATCGCTGTTCCCCGAAGCGGCCAACTCCAATCGCGGCGTGTTCTACGATCCGTCGAGCGGGCGGGCACGCACGCTCGGCCAGATCTACGATTTCTTCTCCAAGAAAATGGGCGAGGAAATCGCGTCGGTCGATACGCAAGACCGCGACGCGGCACCCGCTCCGCCGGGTCTCGCCCCGCGCCGCCCGGCCTCGGCCGATTGGCCGCCGCAACTGCAAGCGCTCGCAGCACAATTCGGTTTGAAGGGCAAAAACCTGCGTCCTGAAACGGTGATGGCGTTTGCGCTTCTCGCCGAACCGCTGCTCGGCAACTTACGCGGCGGAATGCCGTTCGGTTCAAGTGCCGCGCGCAATCCCATGGCGCTGGCCATGACGACGACGAACAACCCGACCAATGTCGTGTCGGGCGGCCCGACACGCCAAGGCCCGGGCCTGTTCGGCTTCTGGTCGGACGACCAGTAAGGCTTACTCGCCGACCCCCACGATTTCGACCAGGCCTTCGCGGATGGCGCCGGTCAGCGCTTCGATGCCCTGTTCCAATTCCTCATGCGCTTTGCGCAATTCGGCGAGCTCGGCGACGTTGGCGCGCGTCAGCGGCGTGCGGTTGGCGCCCAGATCGACGACGCTGGCGAGATAGCGCGCGCGCGCCTTGGCGGCGTGCTGCACGGCGAGTTCGACTTCGCGCACTTTCACGCGCGCGACGGCGGAGTTGATCGCCTTCGCCTCTTCCGTCTTGGCGAGATGTTCGATGGTTTTGAGGAAGCGGCCGCGGCTCATCGGTTCGCCATCGTTCGTCACGCGCTTGGGTGCGGCTTCGGGCTTGGGCTGAACCTGCGCATTGCCGCCGGGCAACGCGATCGTCTTGGCGGCGGGTGCGGCCGACGGGGCGAGCGACAAGGCGGGCTTCAACGGCGGTTGGGCGGCCGTCGACGGCTTGGCGATCGGCGCCGGGGCGGGGTTCGTGGCGACCAAGCGTGGCTCGATCCGCTGGCCCATCGCGGCCGCACCGGGGAAGCGGGCGGCGGGGGCCGCATTCGGCGCCGGTGCGCCGGGGCCGGTGCCCAGATTGAAAAGACCTTGATGCGGGGGCAGATCGGCGGTCGCGGATTGAGCCATCGTCGGTACCTCGAACAGGGAAGAAACAAACCTCGGCACGGTTAATTGCAGCCGCCGGGCCAAATCATCGTCATTTATAATCAATGGGTTACCGGCGTAGCGTGTTAGCCAAAGCGGCATTTCCTGCCGCCGCCGGGCGAAATTTGCCGGTAGTGCGGTGTTACACGAACCCGATCTGGTGTTACCCGTGATGCCTGTCACAGCGTTTCGCAGCGCACCATGCTCTGATCGTAACCGGGAAAAACGACACCGGAGAGCCGGGTGGCCATCGTCCAAAGCCTGATGCAGATGCGCACGCGCAGCCGAAATCCCGGCTTGGCGCGGCCTTTCGCATGGCCGACGATGGCGGTGATGCTGGCGCTCTATGTCGGCTTCGAAGTCGCGTTCAATTTGAATCTGGTCGATGCCGCCTCGTCCGCCGAACCCGATCGTGTACGGATCGACGAGCTTGTTCTGTACGGCAAGGTGCTGGGAGCCTTCGGCCTGACACTGTTCGCCTTGCGACCGTTTTTCGCGACGATCTGGCGGCGCGTGCGTTGGGGCTTGGCCGTGACATTCGTCGTGCTCTGGGCGCTGGTCTTCGGCGGGTTGTCGACGCTCTACAACCACGTGCTCGATGCGATTCCCGAAAGCGTGCAACGCGAAGCGCTGCTGCTCGGCCTCTATCGCCAAGCGGTGTTCGCCGGCGCCATCGACAATCCCGAACTGAAGGGTGCCGACGGCAGCCTCGACGACGTCAACCGTTTGGCGCTGGTCAATCTCGCCGCGCGTTTGACCGGCGACAAAAAGGAAATCGCGCAGATCCGCGCCAAGATTGCCGAGGCGCAAACCGCGCGCGCGATGGGCTTGCCGATGCCGCAAGCGGCCGCACAAGCGTTGCTCGCGGCCGACGCCGCGTCGCCCGCGCATTTGCGCGAAGCCGTGTCGGCGCTGTTCCTGCCGCCGATGTCGATGACGGTGTCGTTGCTGGCGATCGTTGCGAATGCGGCATCGCTGGCGAGTCTGTTGCTCGCCGTCGCGATCCGCCATCGCCCCGCGCGGCGCGCTTTCGCGGCATTGCCCGCCGCGGCGATCGCATTGTTCCTTGTCGTGGTGGACGAGCCGCCCTTCGCCGAGGATAGCCCGAGCTTCGAGATCTACGCCCAGCTCGATGACCATCTGGGCATCGCGGGCTGGGTGTGGAGCCGCGCGATCAATGGCGAAGCCGCGATCCTGCGTTTGACGCTGGATCGTTTGGACGGGTTGGCGAAGGCGGCTTAGGCCGGGTCACGTTCCAGTCGCGACAGCAGATCGTCGAACTGATCGAGATTGGAATAGTGGAGCACCAGCTCGCCCGCACCGTTCTTGCGCGGCTTGAGTTCCACGTTCATGCCGAGCGCTTCAACCAAGCGCTTCTCGATCGCGCGCGTATCGGCATCGCGCACCACGCCCTTGGCGGGACGCTTGAGTTTCGTCTTAACGGTCGCGGGATCGGCCCCCGCTTTGAGCCGCGCCTCGGCCTGACGCACGGTCAAACCTTCCAGCGCGATGATCTCGGCGAAGGCACCGGGATCGGGGGCGGAGAGGGCGACGCGGCCATGCGCACCGGTCAACACGCCGGTCTCGATCAGTTTGCGCGCCGCTTCCGGCAGCGATAGCAGACGCAGCGTGTTGACGATCGCCGAGCGCGTTTTGCTGACGGCCGCACCGATGCGTTCGGGGTTGAACCCCATCTCGTCTTGCAGGCGCTTGTAGCCGAGCGCCTCTTCGATCGCGTTGAGATCGGCGCGCTGAAGATTCTCGACCAGGGCGGCTTCCAGCGCCTCGCGGTCGGAGAGGTCCTTCACCACCGCCGGGATTTCGTGCAGCAGCGCTTCCTGCGCGGCACGCCAGCGGCGCTCGCCGGCGATCAGTTCGTAATCGCCGGGATGCTTGGCGTCGCGACGGACCAGAATGGGCTGCAGCACGCCTTGGGTTTTGATCGACGCGACCAGCTCGGCCATCGCCTCGGGGGCGAAATGCCGGCGCGGCTGGAACTTGCCGGGATGGATCTTGCCGATCGGAATCAGCCGCGCCGCACGCGGGCCTTCGGCCGGCGCATTGCCTTGCGCGGCGGCGTCGCCCAGCAGCGCGGAGAGGCCGCGGCCTAGACCCTTCTTGGCGTCGGCGGGGCTCATGCGGCCTCCGCGAGGGCCGATTCACGACGGATGAGTTCGGAGGCGAGCATCACATAAGCCTGACTGCCGGGGCAGCGCAGATCGTAAAGCAGGACCGGCTTGCCATGCGACGGCGCTTCGGAAATGCGCACATTGCGCGGGATCGCGGTTTCGTAGACGACGTCGCCCAGATGCTGGCGCACATCGGCCGCGACGGATTCGGAGAGGTTGTTGCGCTTGTCGAACATCGTCAGCACGACGCCCTGCAAACTCAACCCCGGGTTGAAACGGCCGCGCACCAGATCGATCGTGCGCATCAACTGCGCGAGACCTTCGAGGGCGAAGAATTCGCATTGCAGCGGCACGATCACCGCGTCGGCCGCGACCAGCGCGTTGAGCGTCAGCAGGCCGAGCGACGGCGGGGCATCGATCATCACGTAATCGAGTCCGAGCCCGCCCAGCGAATCTCGCAGCGCTTCGGCCAGGCGATATTCGCGCCGCTCGAGATCGACGAGCTCGAGTTCGGCACCGGCCAGATCGGTCGTCGCCGGCATGACCGACAGGCCGGGAACGAGCGTGGGCAGGATCGCTTCGATCGGCGACGTATCGCCGATCAGCACGTCATAGGTGCCGACATGGCGTTCGCTCGAGGGAATGCCGAAACCGGTCGACGCATTACCCTGCGGATCGAGATCGACGACCAACACCTTCTTGCCGACGGCGGCCAGCGCCGTGGCGAGATTGATCGCGGTCGTGGTTTTGCCCACGCCGCCTTTCTGGTTGGCGATCGCCAGGATGCGCGGGGCTTTGCTCACGGGATCGGTCATTTCGGTTGCGGATCGCGGATCAGGAGCAGGGCGGCATCGGACTCGCTGAGCGAGGGAACGACCTGCACATCCATGTGCCACGCGCTTTCCGCCGCGGTCAATTCGTCCGCGTAAGTCGCGCCCTTGAGAAACGTGCATAACCCGCCGGGGGCGAGCAGCGGCCGCGCCCAAGCCAGCAATTGCGGCAACGGGGCGAGCGCACGCGCGGCGACCACATCGGCCATGAGCTTGCCGGCCAAGGCTTCGTTGCGCGCCGCATGGAATTTGATTTTGAGGCCGAGCTCGCGCGCGACGTCGATCTGGAAGGCGATCTTGCGGCTATCGGAATCGACCGAATGGATTTCAAGATCGGGGCGGCACGCGGCGATCACCAGACCAGGGAACCCCGCACCACTGCCGATATCGGCCAGCACGCGCGCATTGCCCAGATGGGAAACGATCTGCCAGGAATCGTAGAAATGCCGCTCCCAGATCTCCGGCAGCGTCGTGGCCGAGACGAGATTGATCTTCGCCTGCCATTTTTCCAGAAGCGATTGATATCGCTTAAGTTTCTCGATCGTTTCTCGAGAAACACCGGTCTTCGAGGCGAAATCGTCTGGGGTCACGCGGCTTTTCTGACGTAGCGGAGCAAGGCGGTCAATGCCGCCGGGGTCATGCCTTGGATGCGCGCGGCCTGGCCCAGCGTGGCCGGGCGCACGGCGGCGAGTTTGGAGCGCAGTTCGTTCGACAAGGCGGCGATGGCCGCGTAGTCGAGGTCCGGCGACAGGGCCAATTCCTCGTCGCGGCGGAAGGCGCGGATCTCTGCTTCCTGGCGGCTGAGATAGCCTTGGTACAGCGCGTCGACCTCGATCTGCTCGACCACGTCCGGCGCCCAGTCGCGCAGTTCCGGCCATTCGGCGGCGACGCGCTCCCAGGTAATGCCCGGCAGGCGCAACAAATCGGTGATCCCGCGGATAACGCCGTCCTGATTGACCGCAAAGCCGCGCTTGGCGAGCTTCGGCGGGCTTTCGGCGAGTTCCGCGACCCGCGCGCGCGCGGCGGCGAGGCGGGATTTCTTATCCGCCCAGGCGGTTTGGCGCGCCGAACCGACGATGCCGGCGGCGATTCCCTTATCGGACAGGCGCTGATCGGCGTTGTCGGCGCGCAGCGACAGGCGATATTCGGCCCGGCTGGTGAACATCCGATAGGGCTCGCGCGTGCCGTGGGTGACCAGATCGTCGATCATCACGCCGATATAGGCCTCGGCGCGGTCCAAAAGGATCGGCTCCTGGCCGCCGGTGCTACGCGCCGCGTTCCAGCCGGCCATGATCCCTTGCGCGGCCGCTTCTTCGTAGCCGGTCGTCCCGTTGATCTGCCCGGCCAGATAAAGGCCCGGCACACGCTTGGTCTCCAGCGACGGGTAAAGCTCGCGCGGATCGACGAAATCGTATTCGATCGCGTAGCCCGGCCGGATCATCACGCAATTCTCAAGCCCCTGAATTGTCTTGAGAATGCCAAGCTGAATGTCGCGCGGCAGGGACGTGGAAATGCCGTTGGGATAGACGGTCGGATCGTCCAAGCCCTCGGGCTCCAGGAAGATCTGGTGGCGCTCGCGGCCGGCGAATTTCACCACCTTGTCCTCGATCGACGGGCAATAGCGCGGGCCCGTCGATTCGATCTGGCCCGAATACATCGGCGCCTGGTGAAGATTGGCGCGGATCAGCGCATGCGTTGCCTCGGTCGTATAGGTCACGCCGCATTCGATCTGCGGGACCTCGATCTTGGCGGTCAGGGTCGAAAATGGCACCGGCGGATCGTCGGCCGGCTGCATTTCCAGCCCCGACCAATCGATCGTGCGGCCATCCAAGCGCGGCGGCGTACCGGTCTTGAGGCGACCGAGCGCGAAACCCGTCCGGGCGAGCGTCTTGGACAGACCCAGGCTCGGCTTCTCGCCGACGCGACCGGCCGGGGTCTTTTCGAGGCCGATATGGATCAAGCCGTTCAGGAACGTGCCCGTCGTCAGCACCACAGCGCCGCAGGGGATACGCTGGCCGGCTTCGGTCAGCACGGCGGCGACACGGCCCTCGGCGTCCAATTCCAAATCGGCGGCTTCGCCACCGGCGATATCCAGATTGGCCTGATCGGCCAGGATCGCCTGCATCGCTTGGCGATAGAGTTTGCGATCGGCCTGGGAGCGGGGGCCGCGCACCGCCGGACCCTTCGATTTGTTGAGCATCCGGAACTGGATCCCGGCGCGATCGATCGCGCGGGCCATCACGCCGTCCAGCGCGTCGATCTCACGAACCAGGTGCCCTTTGCCCAAGCCGCCGATCGCCGGGTTGCAGCTCATCTCACCGATCTTGGCGGTGTCGAGCGTCAGCAGCAGCGTCTTAGCCCCGGCGCGCGCGGATGCGGCCGCCGCTTCGCAGCCGGCATGGCCGCCGCCAATGACGACGACATCGTAACGAAGGGAGGAAGGGTTGCTCACGGGCGCGGAACCTACGGATTTAGGGCCGATCCGTCAAATCCAGGAATCTGTTTCTCGAGAAACAGTTGAAAATATCGTTTTAAATCAATAGGTTTACGAAGGTGTAGAATTCGCATTTTGCGATTTTCGGAATTATCGTCTGATTTCAAACCGTTATCTCAAGACAAATTTTTCACGTGGCCGTAATTTATCCACACCGCAGGGCATAACGCCCAAGCCGTGCTCGTTGTTTTCCAGAGGCCCCCAATGGCGAACGAAACCTATCTCGTGCAGTTCTACCCGCCCAATGGCGGGCCCAACGCGCCGGGCAAACCGGTTTACGCGAGCAACGATTTCGCCGCCGCCGCCGCCGCCTATGACAAGGCGGCGAGCGAACATGGGCCCGGCTGGCTGGTACTGTGGAATCAACGCTCGCGTTTGAAGCTGCAGCAAAAGCAATTGCTGCGGGCACCCGAACCGATCAAGCCGTTCGGCACGGTCACGCGCTCGCCCGCGCACGCGCGCTAATTACTTCCCGATACAGAATTCGCCGAACAGGACGTCCAAAACGTCTTCCACACCCGTCCGCCCGACGATGCGCCCGAGTGCGGCAAGGCAGGCGCGCAGTTCTTCGCCGATCAACTCCGCCACGTCGAGATCGCGCGCGCGCAATAGCGCGGCATGCGCATCTTCCAGCGCTTCGCGATGACGCGCGCGGGTGACGAGCGGGGCGCCGCCGTCGCGCGATCCCAAACGTTCGGCGACGATCGCGGCGAGCTTACTCTCCAACGTCTCGATACCCGCACCGGTCAACGCACTGACGGCAAGGCCCTTCGCGGCCGGCGCCAGATCGGCTTTGTTCAACACGACCAGCGCATCGCGCGCGAGATCGGCGAGTTCGCCCGTCGGCGAAGGCTCGCGCGCATCGAGCACGAGGAGTTTCAGATCCGCTTGATCGGCGCGTTCGCGCGCCCGGCGCATGCCTTCGCGCTCGATCGCGTGATGCGGATCGGTTGCGTCGATCCCGCGCAATCCCGCCGTATCCCACAACACGACCGGCAGGCCCTTTAGATCGAGCCGTACTTCGATCGTGTCGCGCGTCGTGCCCGCGATCTCCGACACGATCGCCGCGTCGCGCTTGGCGAGGCGATTGAGCAGCGACGACTTGCCCGCATTCGGCGGGCCCAGGATCGCGACCGAAAACCCGTCGCGCAAAATCTCGCCGCGATGGCCGTCATCGAGGATCGATGCGATGCGCGCGGCCAGTTTTTCGATGGGCGCTTTCATCGCGGCGATGGCGCCGCCCGGTACGTCGCCCTCGTCGGGAAAATCGATCTCGGCTTCTGCTTGGGCCAGCAGCTTGATCGCCGTCTCGCGCAAAGCTTCGACCTGTGCGCCCAGCACCCCGCCCAATTGCGCCAAAGCTTGGCGGGCTTGCTCGCGCGTTTCGGCGGCGATCAGATCGGCGAGCGCTTCGACCTCCGCCAAATCGAGCTTGCCGGCATCATAGGCGCGGCGTGCGAATTCGCCGGGTCGCGCCATCCGCAATCCGGGCAGGCGGGAAAGGGCGGCGAGAACGCCGGTCATCACCGCCCGGCTGCCGTGAAGATGGAACTCGGCGACATCCTCGCCGGTGAAACTCGCCGGGCCCGGGAACCACAGCACCAGCGCGTCGTCCAGCGGCGCGCCGTCGGCCGGGTCAATCAACCGCGCGCGCGCGGCTAGGCGGGGCGGAGGCAACTTGCACCCCAATGCCGTCAGCGCGGCGCCAGCGCCGGGTCCGGAAACGCGCACGACCGCAACCCCGGCAACACCGGTGGCGGTCGCGGGTGCGTAAATCGTGTCCTTGGAAACGTCGGACGCCAATCGGGCCTTAAGCCTTGGGTGCCGAATCCGGCTTGGGCGTGTCGGCCTTCGCGTCGGCCATCTGCTCGGACATGCCGCGCTTGAAGGCTTTGATGCCGCCGGCGAGGTCGCCCATCGCCTTCGGGATACGCCCCGCGCCGAAGAACAGCAGCGCGACCACCGCCAGGATTGCGATTTCAGCGATACCGAGGGACATGGGCGCACACCGACAAAAGGAGGGGGCAAAAAGGGGGGTCCGAAGACCCCCACTATTGCCCGCCCGGGCCGCGAATCCCAGCGATAGATTCGGCGTCAGGTCACCCGGCGCGTGGCGGCGTCGGGCAGGTATTTGTCGGTCCAGATCTTATCGACCGGCACGACGCTGGGCAGGCCCATGCCCATCGCCAGAAGTTCGATCGACTTTTGCAGCCGCACCTTGTCGATATCGCCAAGGCCGGTGCGTTTGGTTTCCTCGGTCATCACCTGGTGCTTGATGACCCATTCCAAGCGCTCGAGCTCCAATTGGTGATTGATGAGGCCGTCCGCCTTCAGCAGCGAATCCGTCACCGGTTTGGCGTCGGCGATCGCGTCGCGCCAGCCGCGCAGGCACGCGCGCAGCAGACCGGGCAGAATCGCTTCGTTGTCGCGCAGCGCCTTGCGGCTGGCGAGCAGCGAGTTCGAGTACATGTCGAGCCCGTGATCGGCATAGGGCATGATCGAGATATCCTCGAACTTCACGCCCAGGCCTTTCAGATTCAGCCACACGGTCGAATCGAAACCGGTAATCGCATCGACCTCGCGGCGCATGAACACGGCTTCGCGCAGGCGCAAATCCATGTTGTTGAATTTGACCGTCGCGGGATCGAGGTTGTTCGCGCGGAAGAACACCGGGAACAGGCGGAACGCGTTGTCGGTCAACGGGCCGCCAACGGTCTTGCCGACCAAATCCGCCGGCTTCTTGATGCCCGCACTCGACCACGACACGATCGCGGCCGGCGTGGTGCGATAAACGTTGAAGATGCCGAGCGGCGTGGAATCCGGGTTCTTCAAATAGAATTCCGACATGCCCGGCAGATCGGCGAAACCGATATCGTAGGTCTCGGTCGCCACGCGCTGCATGGCGTCGGCCCCCGAGGCGGGGTCCATCGCGGTGATACGAATGCCCTCGGCGGCGAAATAGCCTTTTTCCAGCGCGTGGATGAACGGCGAGTTCGTGCCGTTACGCGGCAGATTCAGCGAAAACTTGATCGGCACGCCGCCGCTTTGCGCCCACACATAGGGGGCGGCGATCGCGGCCCCCGCAAGCCCCAAGAACCCGCGCCGCGCCAATTGCCTCGCCATCTCCGCCTCCTTCGGTTGTTCCGCGAAGGGGAGATGTGCAATCGCTATGCCCGGCTTAGAAGTCGTCGCGGTCCAGCACTTCGCAATTGGCGAAGCTGTGGCCCGTCAAGCGGTTGAGGAACGTGCCGTGGCCGACGACGGCGATGTTCCGTTCCGGCCGCCCGGCGAGCCATGCCCGGAAATCGGCCACGCGCGCGCCCAAGGTTTCCTCGCTTTCGATCGCGATCTCGTTCGGGCGCCCTTCCGTGTGATGCCACCAGAATTCGGGGAACGCCCCGAATTCTAGATGCCCGAACTCGCCCGCCAACGCGGCGCGCGGCCGGCCCAGATCGCCCGAATGCTCGACACGCTCGCGATGCAAGGCTTCCACGCGGATCGGCACGGGCGTGCCCGCGAAAGCCAGCAGCGCGGTTTCGATCGCGCGCGTCAGCGGCGAAGTAACGACGAGCTGCACGTCGTGCCACAGGCCTTGTCCGGCAAGGGCGCTGGCTTGGCCGCGCCCTTTTTCGGTCAAGCGCGCATCGAAGATCATCGGATCTTTCGGACGGATCAATTCGAAAGCGGCGTTGAACTCGGACTGGCCGTGGCGGATGAAACGGATACGACGCTGGCTTTTCATTTTTTGGGCTTGGGACCGTCTTCGGGTTGGCGCAACAGATGTAGGACGCGCTTGCCTTCGATCATATGCGTTTGCAGGATCGCGTCGATATCTTCGGTCGTTTGGGGCTGGTACCACACGCCTTCGGGATAGATGACCAGCGACGGCCCGATTTCGCAGCGATCGAGACAACCGGCCGAATTGACCCGCACGTTTTTAATGCCCAGTTCCTTGGCGCGCGCCTTCATATAGTCGCGCAGGCGTTCGGAACCCTTGGGCTTGCAACTGCCGCGCGGATGGCCTTCCGGCCGTTCGTTGGTGCAGACGAAGATATGCGCTTCGTAGAATTGGGCGGGATCGCCCGGCAGGCTGCGCGCGGTCATTTCTTGTCGCCGCTCGTGCTCGCGAGATTGGTCCAGAATTTCTGCATCTCGGAAATGCCGGCCCCGGTGAACCACTGGCGGAACAGCGTTTCGGGGTCCATCGCCTTCATCGCCTGTTCCATGCGGCCTTGCATCTGGGCCATCAGCGCGTCCTGCATGGGCTTCAAATCGGGCAGGCCCATGAAAACGCGGGCCTCCTCGGGCGTGCAATCGATATCGATCTTGATCTTCATCGGGACGGGCGGCTCCTTCGCAAAGGACCGCCAGATTAACCGCTTCTAAGCGCCCCGGGCGAGGAACTTCTCGATCGCCGACGCCGCCTTGGGGTCGAGGGTCGAGTAACGCACGATCAGTCCGCGTTCGCCATTCGCCACGACCATCGCCGGCACGACGAATTCGGCGGGTTTGGCCTTTGCCGTCCGGCCCGGAACAATGAGGGTGACGATCAACGAATCCCCTTCGCCATAGCCCGGCAAAGGCGCGATCGTGCGTGCCCCCATGGTCGACAGATCGGCCAGCGCCAATTTCATGCCCTTGGCGGACAGGAACGCGCCCTCGGCGGAAACGCGCTCGGCGCGGCGCTGTTCGGTCATGGGCGTTTCCCTTCGATGCGCTGCTTCATCTCGCCGTCTTCCTTACCGTCGATCCAATTCACCAGATTGCGGACCATTTTCGACCTTGCGAGATCGATGCCGTTCCAGCACGTCGCCTCTTCCACACCCTCGGCTTCGTCGCGCGGCAAGGTGGGCATGATCTTGACGATATACTCGATCGCGTCGAGCGGCGCCGTTCCCGATTTGCCGTCGTCGCGCAGACGAATGCTTTCGGTCCACACATTCATGCATTCCTCCCACCCGTCGAGCGCGAAGGAAGCGCGGCGGCGGACGAGGGCGAGCGTTTCGAGCGCCGCTTCGGGTGCGGCAAGGGCACGGCCCAGATCCTTCACCACCGCCGCGAGCTTCGAATATTCGTTGCGCAGCAAATCGCGGAACTGCGTCGCGGCGAAGGCGACGAGCAGCGCGTTTTGCGCCGCCTGATCGCGCACGCGGCGTTCATGGGCGCGCACCTGATCGCGGAATTCGTCGAGCCGCGTCGCCGCGCGGCCCAACGCGCCCTCCGTTGGAAATTTCGACGGATCGTCGCCCGGCACGCCCAACGGGCCGGCCAAGTCGGCGAATTTCTCGAGCCGTTGCGCAACCTCCGTCTCGTTGCAGAAGGCGCGCTTGGCGAAATACGCGAACAGCGACGCGGTCAACGCGTTGCCGCCAGCACCACCCTGAATCGCCGCCATGATTTTGGCCTTGTCGGCGTCTTTCAGTGCCGCGTCGTCAAGCGCCAAGCCCGCTTCGCGCGCACCAGCGGCCAACAGCGAGATATAGGCTTTGAAGCGCTCGAGCTTCTCCTCCTGCTCGACGACGATATAGCGCGCCTTGGCGATATCGTCGGCCCCCTGGTCGCGATCGGCTTCGGCCGACAAGCGCTTCACGGTCAGCGGGTCCAGCCCATGCTCGACCTGTGCCGAGAGCGCGAAATACAATCCCATATCGCGCGGCGGAAACTGCATCCAGCCGGGCAATTGCGTCCACGGCATGATCATGCGCCGCCCTGATTCGCCCGACGGATCGGCGAACAACGCTTCCCATTCCTTGGGCGGTTTGCCGGGTTCGGCGCGCGCGCGGATATGGCGCAACTGGCGATGCGCGAAGGGCACGCATACGCCGCGTGCCTCGAACGTTTCGGGCGCATCGATCTTCGGTTTGCGGGCACGAGTATTCATCTTAAAGGCGATCATCCCGCATCGATCCTTTCGTAAGGATTAACCCCGGCTTGCGATTCCCCCACCGGGTCTGGCACGCTCCGCCCCGCAGATTTTCCCGGGAGTACCCCTATGAGCGACCTCACGATCGCGGCCAAAACCGCTTCCCCTCAATTCGGCAAGGAATTCACGGCCTATCTGGCGCTGCCGCCGGGCGGCACGACGATCAGCGGCACCCGTGTCGCCTCTTCCCAGAGCACGAACTTCCGCCAGTGCAGCTTCTCGCCGAGGTGGAAGCCGTTGTCGCCCCACAGAACGATCACGGTGTTCTCGGCAAGCCCCGCGCGGTCGAGCGCTGCTACCACCTGGCCGATCAGATCGTCCACATAACTGATAACGGCGAGATAGCCCTGCACCGCCTGCGGCCACTGATGGCGCGACGTGACCAGTTCATGATCGCGCGGCGACAACGCCCATTCGCGCGCGATCGGCGGCACATCGTCGAGATCGTCATCCTTCACCAGCGGCAGCGAAATCTTGTCCACGTCATAAAGGTCGAAGAACCGTTTCGGCGCGTGCCACGGCAGATGCGGCTTGTAGAATCCGGCCGCGCAGAAGAACGGCTGCCGCGGCGGCGCCTGCAGAAACGACGACACCGCGCGCACCACCTGCGCATCGGGCGTGTCGTTCTCGCGATCCGCCGGGATCGGACCCCAATCGAAGTGATGATAGATCGGCGGCACCGCCGCGAAATCGTCGAAATCGAACAGCCGGTTCAGCGGCCGCGCCTCCGGCAACGGCTCGGTCGAATTGGAGCGAAAGTCGTCCCACAGGAACGAGCGGTTCGAGACCTCGACCCAGGCCGCGTCGCGGCTCTTCTCGCGGCCGGCGGTCGCATAGTCGAACACGCCGTGGAATACCTTGCCGGCGCCGAACGTGTAATAACCGGCTCCGCGCAACAGCTCGACGAAGGTCGGCTTGCGGTCCGGCACCTCCCACAGCGGCTCGTTGTGATAGATGCCAGTGGTCGACGGCAGCGCGCCGGTGAATACGCCCATGCGGCTCGCATTGCAGTAAGGCGCGCTGCAGTAGGCATTCACGAACAGCGAGCCCCGGCGCGCCAGCGCGTCGATATGCGGCGTGCGCACATCCGGATGACGGCCGAGCGCCCCGATCCAGGAGTTTAGATCGTCAGCGACAATGAACAGGAAATTGGGCTGGGTTTTCAGTTGCGCGCTGCCGTTGAAAGACTTACCGACAAGGAATGGGGACCGGAATGGGGCGGGTCGATTTCTTCATCGCGGGCGTCCAGAAGGGTGGAACGACCGCGCTCGATCATTATCTGCGGGACCATCCTGCCATTCAAATGGCATCCGTCAAGGAAGTGCATGCCTTCGACGAC
>JAIUNH010000019.1 GCA_020161965.1 Pseudomonadota bacterium | reverse complement strand
ATCGACGACCAGCACGCGGCGCACGGATGCGAAGCTCGCCGCCGCGATGATCGCCAGCACGGCGACCGCGACACCGATGGCGACTTCGGCGGGCAGACTCAGCCCCCGCAATTCGATGCTGATTTTCGGCACGAATTCGAAAAACGCCGCCGCAAGGCCGATGCCGATCGAATAGCCGGTGATCGCCGCGACACCCGCTTGCAACAACACCATGCGCAGAATGGCAAGATTGCCCACGCC
This sequence comes from Pseudomonadota bacterium, assembly GCA_020161965.1. Taxonomy (GTDB): domain Bacteria; phylum Pseudomonadota; class Alphaproteobacteria; order CACIAM-22H2; family CACIAM-22H2; genus Tagaea. Next base: position 17,282 of record JAIUNH010000019.1, on the reverse strand, counting down.
GATGGCCTTGAGCGCGCCGAACTGGCGCAGATTTTCGACCACGAACAGGAAGAAGGTCTGCCCGACGATCGCCGCACCGACGATGAAACCCAGCGCGATGGTGATGCCGAAATTGATCGGGATACCGGTGTTGCGCAGGAAGTAAGTCATCGTCTTCGCGACGAAACCGTCGCGGGTCAGTCCTTGCAGGCCGGTGTCGCGCGTGATGCGCGCGGCGACTTCTTCGGCGTTATGGCCCGGGGCGGCGCGCGCGATCACGTAGCTCAACTGGCTGCGCCTGGGCTGGGCGACGATCAGCGCCTGCGAATAGCGCATGACCACGACAGGTGCAGTCGTGAACGGCGCACCCGCTTCGGTGATCGCGACGACTTTCACGCGGCGGTCGTTGATCTCCAATTCGCTGCCCAGATCGAGCGTCACGCCCGGCCACAGCCGGTTGAACCCCGCGCGATCGATGGCGATCGCGTCGGGCTGGTGCAGATCGTCGATCTTGCCCAGCAGAATCTTGCGCGGCGCACCGGTCAGTGTGGCGTCGTCCACGCCCAGCAGCATGACCTGTTCGAGAATTCCGTCGGGCGAGCGCGCGGTCGACATCGCGCGATAGAAGGGCAGCGCCCACGCCACACCTTCCACCGAACGCACGCGATAAAGCTGCGTGTCGATCAGCGGCTCGTTCACGTCGGAATATTTGACGCGCGGGTCCATGACCCACAGATCGGCTTCCTGCACGTCGACGATCTGGCTGACCGTGCGCCCCAGCACGCCGACGAACAACCCCGCCTGCTGCGCCATCAGCAGCGTGGCGAAGGCGATGCCGAACACCAGGCCCAGATATTTGCCCGGATCGCCGAACAGCATGCGCAACGCGACTTTGCCCATCGGGGCGACGGTCCTTCACTAAAATGAAACGAAACGGTTTCGTTTAAAATATCGATATGCTAGAAAACGTCAAGTCACATGAAAAAACCCGCTCAAACCCGCCCCCGTTCCGGCCGCCCCAAAAAGGGCAGCGAGCTTGCGCGCCGCGACGCGATCCTCGACGCCGCGTTGGCCGAATTCGCCGCGCGCGGCTATGGCGCCGCCACGCTGGATGGCATCGCCAGGCGCGCACGCACGGCAAAACGCACGCTTTACGAGACCTTCGGCGGCAAGGAAAAACTGTTCCAGGCGGCGGTGTCGCGCGTGTCGGGCACGGTGATCGCACCGCTGGTCGCGCCGCAAGCCGGCGAAATGCCGCCCTTGCGCGACATGCTGACGCAGGCGGCGGTTATCGCGATTTCGACGATCTACACGGCGGAGAAAGCCGCGATCTACCGGATGGTGGTGGGCGAAGCGCCGGCGTTTCCGGATCTGGCGGCGAATTTCTACGCGGCCGGGGTCGGGTCGGCCATTCCGCGCATCGCCGCGGCGCTGAAACACGCGATGGCGCGCGGCGAGATCTGCGACTGCGATCCGCTGGCCGAGACCAAACGTCTGGTCAGCATGTTCATCGGCGAGCCGCATTTGCGCTTCGTGCTGGGCCTCGATCCCGCCCCCACCAAAGCGCAGGCGCGCAAACGCGCCGAAGGAATCGTCGATTTTTTTCTACGGGCTTTGCGCCCGCGATAATGCGGGCCAATTGGCGTCGGCCTTGGCGATGTTCGACTGGCGCATCATGTCCCAACGCAAGCGAATCGCGCGCGAGTAGTTGAGATAGAGCTTGCCGCCGACGATGCGCCACGCTTCGGGATCGATCGGGGCCGTGTAGTTGTTCGCCACGGCCCACGCGCAGAACCCGCCATATTGCGGCGCGTAGCGGGCAGGATCGGCGGCGAAGGCGTCGCGGTTTTGGGCGGTGGCGAAATGCCACGCCGCGCCGTTCCAGTCGTGGCGGAATTCCGGCTTGCCCGGCACCGCGTCGCCCGCCGTGAAATAGGCGACGACATCGGTCCCGCGCAATGCGACACCGTTTTCGGCGAATACCGTGTCGGCGGCGGCGGGGCGCGCAAGCGCCAAAACCAGGAAAATCAGGGCGAGAAACCGGGCCATATCGACGTTTCGCGCCCACCGAACCGGAGGTTACATCCCGCCCAGATGCGGGGCGGCGAGGTAATCCTCCGACTGCATTTCGTGCAATCGGCTGGCGGTGCGCTGGAACTCGAACGCGTGATCGCCCGACGGATGCAACCGGTCGGGCGCGTCTTCCGCCGCCATCACCAGCTTGCAGCGATGCTCGTACAGCGCATCGATCAGCGTCACGAAGCGGCGCGCTTCGTTGCGATTGTCGGGCTTCAGCAGCGGCACGCCGTCCAGCACCAGCGTGTGGAAGTTCTTGGCGAGCACCAGATAATCCGCCGCTCCCAGCGCCTTCGTGCACAGCGGCTCGAACTGGCAGAACGCGACGCCGCCACCGGCGCGCGGAATGTCGAGATCGCGGCCCGACACGTCGAGCGTGACCGGGCCGACCGTCGCGCCCTCGGTCAAGGTGGCGAACGCTTTCTCCAATTGCGCGGTCGAACGATCGCCCACCGGCCAGTGATAGACCGGCATGCCCCTGATACGAATACGCCGATAATCCTGGCCGCCGTCGAGTTCCAGCACGTCGAGTTTCGATTTCAGCGTTGCGATTGCCGGCAGGAACAATTCGCGCTGCAAACCGCCCGCGTAAAGATCGTCGGGCGCGATATTCGACGTCGCGACGACCACGACACCCTTGTCCAGCATCGCGCCGAACAGGCGACCCAAGATCATCGCGTCGGCGATGTTGGTGACTTGGAATTCGTCGAAGCACAGCAGCCAGGCTTCGTCGGCCAGCACATTCGCCAAAGGCGGGATCGGATCGCCGTCGCCCTTCTTCGCCTCGCCCGATTGGCGCCAGGCATGGATGCGCGCATGGACTTCCAGCATGAATTCGTGGAAATGCACGCGGCGTTTCTTTTCGACCGGGGCGGCGGCGAAGAACATATCCATCAACATGGATTTGCCGCGCCCCACGCCGCCGAACATGTAAAGCCCCATCGGCGGCGCGCCCGCTTGCTCAAGCCCGAATTTGTGCGCGAAGCCCAGCGACGCGCGCCAAAAACCGGGACGCGGATCGGGCTTATAGGTCGCCAACGCGCGCAGCAGCGTGCCGAGTTTTTCCACGGCCAAGGCTTGCGCGGGATCGGGCTTGATCTCGCCCGCCGCGATCCGCGCACGATAGGATTCGAGCAGCGCGTTCAACTTCCCAACAACTCCGATACGAAAGCGGGCACCAAGTCGGTTGCCTTGCCATAGCGTTTCTCGGCGAAAGCGGAAGCGACGTCCGACGGTTCGAGATTGATCTCGATCGTGCGCGCACCGGCGGCGTTCGCGTATTCGACCAAACCGGCGGCGGGATAAACCGCCCCCGACGTGCCGATCGATACGAAGATATCGCAAGCTTCGATCGCCGCGATCGCTTCGTCCATGAAGAACGGCATTTCATTGAACCACACGACATGCGGGCGCAGCGTGCCGATCTCGGCGCAGGCGATACAGGTGCTGGCAGCGCCCAGATCGCCCCGTTCTTCGACCACGTTGCCGCAGGCGAAGCAGCGCGATTTGAGCAACTCCCCGTGAATCGCGAGGATGTTCTTGGAGCCCGCGCGCTGATGCAGATCGTCGATGTTCTGGGTAACCAAAATCACCTTGCCCTTCCACTCGGCTTCGAGCCGCGCCAGCGCCACATGCGCCGCGTTGGGCTGGATCGCGGGGGCTTGTAGGGCGTGGCGGCGCATATTGTAGAAGGCTTGCACGAGCTGCGGATTCCGGACAAAAGCCGAGGGGGTCGCGACATCTTCGATCCGCACCTGCGACCATAGGCCGCCGGCGTCGCGGAACGTATCGATGCCCGACTCCTTCGAAATTCCGGCCCCGGTAAGGATGACGATCGAACCCGCCATGACGCCGCAAATTACCAGTCTGCTGTTCGTGTGCACGGGAAATATCTGCCGCTCGCCCACGGCCGAGGGCGTGATGCGCAAAATGGCCCAGGAAGCGGGCCTAAGCTTGCGCATCGAATCCCGCGCCACGCATGGCTACCATATCGGCGAACCGCCCGATCCGCGCACGGTGCGCCATGCGGCACAGCGCGGCTACGACCTCACGCCCCAGCGCGCGAAAAAGCTCGCCCCCCGCGACTTCGCCGAATTCGACCTGATCCTGGCCTGCGATTCGGGCCATTACGAGATCCTCGAATCGCTCGCCCCCGAAGGCACGAATATTGCGATGTTTCGTGCGGACGGGAACGACGTGCCCGACCCTTATTACGGCGGACCGAATGGCTTCGACGACGTGCTCGATATCGTGGAACGCGAATGCGCCAGACTGATCCGGGAATTGCGCTAGAGGCGCGGATCGAAGCAGCCGCCGGTTCGCCGGTCGCGCGCACCGCCCCGATGGGCGGCGGGCATGGGGCCAAGCTGCTCGCCATCGATCTCGCCGACGGCCAACGCTTGGTCGCCAAGACGGGCACGGGCCTCGAAGCGGAAGGCTTCTGCCTATCCTATCTCGCACGCGCGACGGTGTGCCCCGTCCCTCAGCTTTTGCTCGCCGACGACGATCTGCTGCTGATGGCCCGCGTCGAAGGATCGACGGGTGCGGCGGGCAAAGATGCGCAGCGCGATTTGGCGCGGGTGCTGGCCGAGCTTCATACGATCGTCGGTCCGCGCTACGGCTTCCCGCGTGCGACACCGCATGCGGGTTTCCTGCAGCCCAACGATTGGGACCGGAACTGGCACAGCTTCTACGGCGAAAAGCGCTTGATGTTCATCGCGCGCCAGATCGACGGCGATATCGCGCGACGCATGGATAAGCTCGTCGCGAAGTTGCCCGATCTATTGCCTAACCCCAAAGCGCCGGGTCTGATCCATGGCGATTTGTGGGGCGGCAACATCATCAGCCGCGACGGGCGCATCGCCGCTTTCGTCGATCCATCGCTTTACTTCGCCGATCCGGAAATCGAGATCGCGTTCCTGACTTTGTTCGGCGATGTCGGCGACGATTTCCTCGCGGTCTATGACGAGCGGCGCAAACTCTCGCCCGATTTCCGCGAGACGCGGCGCGACCTTTATTGCCTGTGGCACCTGCTGGTGCATCTGAAGCTGTTCGGCGGCGCCTATCGTGCGCAAGTCGACGCGATTTTGAATCGCTTCGTTTAATCGCGCAGGAAGAACGCGGCTTCTTCCGTATAGACCGCACCGCCCTGGCGGCGCAGGCTGGAATACAGCGCGAAACTGTCGATGCGGATCGGCCCCGCCTTGAACAGCGCGTTCTCGATCAGGAAATCCTGAACCTTGCCGAGCGGCGCCCCGTCCAGCCGCGCCAACGTCACATGCGGCAGAAATTTGCGGGCTTCGTTGGGGAAGCCTTCCTTGCGGCAAGCCTCGTCCACTTTGCGATGAAGCATGTCGAGCGCGTCGGAGTGCTTCACGCCCGCCCACAAAGCGCGCACCTCGTCGCCGGTTTTGAAATGGCCCACGCCCGCGAGTTCGATATCGAACGGCTTGTGGCGGATCGCCATCAGCGCATAAGCGAGGTCTTCGGCCTTGTCTTCTTGCGTTTCGCCGACGAAGCGCAGCGTAAGGTGATAATTGTCGCTCTCCACCCAATCGGCCCCCGGCACACCCGCCGCGATCGCATCCAATCGCGCGCGGATGTCGTCGGGAAGTCCAAGGGCGACGAAGAGCCGTATCACGTCACGGGCAAGGGTTCGGGTTGCCGGCGTGGATCGCGTCGAGCTTGGCGCGCAGCTCGGGCGAAATCGCGACATCGATCGCCGCGATATTCGTCTTGAGCTGTTCCACACTGGTGGCGCCGACGATCGCCGCCGTAACGAAAGGCTGCGACGCGACGAAGGCGACCGCCAACTGGGCGGGATCGAGCCCCGCTTCGCGCGCGGCGGCGACATATTGCTTCGCCGCCGGTTCGGCGCGCGGCGTGGAATAGCGCTTGAAGCGTTCGAACATCGTCAAACGCGCATTCGCGGGCTTGGCGCCGTCGAAATATTTGCCGGTCAGCACGCCCATGCCGAGCACGGAATAAGCGAGCAAGCCGACCTTTTCCTTGATCGCGATTTCGGCGAGGCCGATTTCGAAGCTGCGATTGAGCAGCGAATACGGATTCTGGATCGACGCGATCCTTGCGCCCCGGCCCTTGTCGGCCGCGCGCAAATAGTCGAGCAAGCCCCACGGCGTTTCGTTCGACACGCCGAACCAGCGGATCTTGCCTTCCTTGACGAGCTTCTCCATCGCCCCGGCGGTTTCGGCCAAAGAGGCGCCCTGATCCGCACCTTCCTTATGTGCGTAGTCGAGCACGCCGAAGCGGTTCGCGGGCCGGTCGGCCGAATGCGCCTGATAAAGATCGATATAATCGGTTTGCAGGCGCTTCAACGAGGCTTCGACCGCCGCCCGGATCGAGGCTTCGTTCAACGGCTGACCGGGGCGGATGTGATCGTTGCCCATCGAACGGCTGGCGACCTTCGTGGCGACGACGACCTTATCGCGCTTGGCTTTGTTCTTGGCGAGCCAAGTGCCGAGATATTCCTCGGTGCGGCCGTAAGTCTCCTTCTTCGGCGGGACCGGATACATTTCCGCCGCGTCGATGAAGTCCACGCCCATGTCGAGCGCCAGATCGATTTGCGCGTGGGCGTCCGCTTCCGAATTCTGCTGGCCCCAGGTCATGGTGCCCAGGCAAATGCGCGAGACCTTCCGGCCGGTCGTTCCGAGTTCGACGTATTTCATTGAAGCTGAGTATCCCTGCGAACGCGAGGGCTCCCCTGCCCGCGCAAGGGCGGGACATTACCCCGACTTCAGCGACGGGAGAAAGCTTTCGATAGAGTCTGCAATCTCACGGAATGCTTCCGGATTTCGCTGGAGAATCGCTTTCGCAATCGCCACCGAATCGCGCGTTTTCTTGTACGTTTCGGTCGCTCCAGCAAAGTGGTTTAGCGCACCCGCAAGCAACCGGGCACCATCCACACGACTTAACCAGTCGATCGTGCCGTACGCTGGCGCCTCTTGTTGCCCCCAGTAGTCCGCATTCTGCGCATTTGCCTTTAGCCAAGTCTCGATTTGATCGGCCGAAAGCTTACTGCTCTCAAATGTGCGCAATCGGTTGAAGGCTTCGGCTATTGCGGATGAATCGATTAAGTAGTTCTCGAAGCAATATCGCCAGAGAAATTTAACCTTCCCATCTAGCTCGGTTCGAATTCTCTCTTGCTCGTCGATGCTTCGGCTTTCTAAATCGAACAGAAAGCCCATCAAATCCGGTGCCATCACAACGTTCTTGGTGATGCTACGATAAATCTGAAGTAGCTTTGTCTTGTCTCGATTTGACCGGCTTTCGAAATCGCCAGTGGTTACAACGTGTGGAAACGAAAATAGTCCGTTCCGCTTTCGAAGAAGTTTTGCTGCGATTAGCTCAAACACTTCGGCTTCAGTCGCCCCCTCCACCCAAATGCAATAGTCAACACCCGCAACGTCCGCGTAACTGACGCCTAACTCTGACAATATTGCACGTGACTGCGATAGCTGCCGTCCATCGACAACTGCGCAAGTTGATCCGCTGTCATTCGGCTGAACGAGCAGAATCTCTTCTGGGTCAAACGCTCGAATTGTCTCCATTGAATGCGTAGAAACGATAATTTGATGCTGCTCAAACTGCTTCAAAATACCCATAAGCGATTTGGCGGCGGCCGGATGCAGAAAGCTATTGGGTTCGTCGATAATAATTATAGCGGGAGATGTATTTGCAAAAGCGGCGGCGATAATAGCGAGTGCTTGCCCAACACCTGACCCGCACTCTTGAAGCGAAACGGAAGCTTCAATATCCGGGCTATCATCATTCCATATTCGGACTTCACGTGCGCTTGGGGTTCCAACTAATGGAAGATTGCCGATCTTTGAGACTGTTGGAATTACCATTCGCACCAAGTTTTGAAACTCATTGATTCGGCCAGATCCACTTATGATATCCAAAACAGCAGCTAGGTTACTGCAGTCGGGTAATAGCCTTGCTTCAGCTTGCGCTTCGTGATGCGCTAAATTCAGGCGCTCTGCCTTGAAAAAATAGTGCTGTCTCTCTAGCGATCTTAGAATAGGCGTATGTAAGTTTGCCGGACTGCCCGCGCCACCAACAGGCACAAACTGCCCGCGATTTCTATCGAATTGAAATCCTGGAAAATGTTGATGCTTCTGATTAGAGGCATCAAAGTGCCATGTTTTATTTTCTGAGATTATTTTTTGAACACTAAACCCACTAGATTTCTTATCCGCATATCGATTGATAGTCACGTCAATCCAAGGCACATCGAACGCTGCACCTAAACCTCGGATGGCGCTCTCTCTGTCTGTGAATCTTTGCGAATTGATGGGAAAAAAATGCACTACATCCGATTCTCGAGAGGCAATTGCTCTAAGTTCATGCCCCTCAAAACGTAGCGTCAAGGACGAGAATGATGTGGCTACTCCCGATACTTGCGCCAGAAGTCTTTTAGATCGGCACGGATTACCTGAAAATTTTGGCAGTAGAGCGGTTAATAATGCCGTCTTGCCAACATTATTTTGGCCAACAATTACAGATCTTTGTTTTCCCAGGCGGATAGGCCCGAGTTGAGCGAAGCGCGAGTAATTTGAAACTTGAAATTCATTTATCCACATTTAGCTCAATCTAACGCGGACAGGTCCAACTCGCCAATAGAGACTTCGCGGTTATCCGAACAACGCAAGGACGCCGGTATAACCGTAGAGGCGCGCGTTGGAAATCTCGCCGTTGCAGAACATGCCGGCGATCGGGATGTCGCCCAGGGTTTCGCGCAACAGCGCGCGTTCGGCCGAATCGGGCCCGAACATGTTGGGCCCGCGCGCCAAGCACGAAAAATAAAGCCCGGCTTTCGGTTTGGTCAGGCGCGACTTCGTGCGCGCGAGCATACGCGCCAGATCCTGCGCCGCCGCTTCCTCGTCGCGGCGCACGAAGAACACGCGGTCGCCCGGCTCCACCGTATGGCCGACCGCGATCAAGCCATTATCGGGATCGATACCGGTCAGATGGCGCACGAGATAATCGTTGGTGTCGCTGCCCGGCGTGGGGAACGCGATCAGCGTGTTCATCGCCGCTTGGCGCAGATCGCCGCCGGGACGCACGCCCGCCGCATCGCGGAACAGGTCGAGCGCGTCGCGCCCGTCGATTTCCGCGATCACGTTTTCCTCGGCCGAGGTCACGCGATGTACGGGCCCGAGGGCCGCACAGCCTTGGCTCAAACCCACCGACACGTTCACATCGCCAGCGATCAACACGCCCGACAGGCCTTCGTCGACCACGCGACCCGCGATCTGCGCGAAACCGTCGTCGCCCGACGACAAGCCACCGACAAGATAGGCGCCGCTCGTCTCCGCAAGATCAGCGAGCGTGTCGGCGATGTTGGGCAAACGCGGATCGGCATGGACCACGCCCAAGGCCGGGCGTCGATCCGCGATCCACGCTTCGAGATCGGCGGGCGTTTCGCCCGGCTCCGTCAAATTCGGCACGAGGCGATAGGCGTTCTTCGGCAGATCGAGGGCGAGTGCCGCCAAAGCCGGTTGGCCGAAGACTTCGGTATCGCCGACGATGCCCAGCCCCACCGAGCCCGTCCAATCGCCGATACCCGAGATGCGTTTGACGACGGCGAGGATTTCTTCGAGTTGACCCGCGAGTTCGCCGGTCGCGTAAAGAAACCCGAGCGTGCCGCCGGGCAGATCGCGCGCCAGTTTCTCGCCAAGCTCGATGGCGAGCTTGCCCCAATCCTCGGCATTCGTGCCGACGGCTTGGGCGAAGGCGATTGACGGGGCGATCTGCTTCATGATCGCCTATCCTTGCGCGGAACCGGCCGCGCCGCCACGAAAAACGGGGAGTTCGCGTGCCGCCGATCATCGCTTTCCATACCGTCGCCGCGTTGACGGCACTGGTTTTGGGAATCGCCATCTTGCTGCGGCCCAAGGGCACGGCCACGCATAAACTGACCGGGCGCATCTGGGTCGCGGCGATGGCGATCACGGCGATCACATCGTTCTGGATTCAGGAATTGCGCCACGGCGACGGCTTCAGCCCGATCCATATCCTGTCGATCATCACGCTGGCATCGCTGGCGCGGGCGATCTATGCGATCCGCCACGGCAACGTGAAGGCCCATCAACGCGCGATGATCGGCGCCTTCGCCGGCGTGCTGATCGCCGGCGCCTTCACGCTGCTGCCCGGCCGCATCATCGGCGGCTGGATTTTCGGGGGCTAGCTTCCCGCCAGCAGCTTGCGCACGGCGGGCAGGATATTGGCGACCATCACGTCGACACCTTGCGGATTGGGATGGATGCCGTCGGAAAGATTGAACTCGGACTTCGCCGCGATGCCTTCCAGAAAGAAGGGATAGAGCGGCACATTGTGCTTGGCGGCAAGGCGCGGAAACACGGCCGCGTATCTGTCGCGATAATCGCTGCCCATATTGGGCGGGGCCAACATACCCGCGAGCAGCGTCTTCACGCCCTTCTCTTTCATCCGCGTGAGGATGCGATCGAGATTGCGTTCCATCGCCTCGGGATCGAGGCCGCGCAAACCGTCATTGGCGCCCAGCGCCACGATAGCGAATTCGGGCGGGCGCTGACCCAGCGCCCAATCGACGCGCGTGAGGCCGCCCGCCGACGTATCCCCCGAGACGCCCGCGTTGATGACCTGGATCGATACACCTTGTGCGCGCAACGCGGCTTCTAGGCGCTGGGGAAACGCCTCGCGCGCCTGAATATTGTAACCCGCCGACAGCGAATCGCCCAAAACCAGCAAACGCGGCGCCGGGCTTGGGGTTTGCGCGCCCACGGGAAAGGCCGCAACCAAGGCGATTCCGGCCAGGAACACGTTGAAAGCACGGCGCGTTCGACCATATCCCTGAGATTCGCGCGCCATTCCGGGGTACCCTTCCTTCATGTCCCAATCCGTCGATCCGATCCTGCGCCTCGCGGGCGTCCATCTGAAGCTGGCGAGCCAAGCGGGCGAGGTCAATATCCTGCGTGGCGTCGATCTATCGGTCGCACCGGGCGAAACTGTGGCGGTGGTCGGCCCGTCGGGCTCGGGCAAGTCGACGATGATGATGATCGTCGCCGGCCTCGAACGCCCCACGCAAGGCGAGGTGCATGTCGCCGGGCAGAACCTGACGACGTTGGACGAGGATGGTTTGGCGCTGTTCCGTCGCCGCTCGATCGGCATCGTGTTCCAGGCCTTCCATCTGATCCCGACCATGACGGCGCTGGAAAACGTGGCGATCCCGCTGGAATTCGCAGGCGACGCGAAAGCCTGGGTCAAGGCGAAAGCCGCCCTTGAGTCGGTCGGCCTGGGCCATCGCCTGACGCATTATCCCGGCCAGATGTCCGGCGGCGAACAGCAGCGCACGGCGCTGGCGCGCGCGGTCGTCGCCGAGCCGAAATTGCTGCTGGCCGACGAGCCCACCGGCAATCTCGACGCCACCACGGGCGTCGGCATCGTCGATCTGATGTTCGATCTGCAGAAGAAATTCGGCACATCGCTGCTGTTGATTACGCATGACGCGACGCTGGCGCGCCGCTGCGACCGCGCGGTGCGGATGGATGACGGGCGCTTGTCGCCGTTGACCACCGACCTCGCCGCGGCGGATTGAGCGCATGACCCAAGAAGCCAATCCCGCGCGCTGGAGCCTCGCGATTTCGCTGGCGCGGCGCGAGTTACGCGGCGGCGTGAAGGGCTTTCGCGTGTTCATGGCGTGCCTGATGCTGGGTGTCGCCGCCATCGCGGGCGTGGGCTCGCTGGCCGAGGGCGTGCGCGAAGCCCTGCGCCAGGATGCGCGCACGATTCTGGGCGGCGACGTGGAGCTCGCCTTCACGCATCGTGAAGCGACGCCGGAGCAATTGGCGTTCATGCGCGACGGCGGGCGCGTGACGGTCGTCACCGAAATGCGCGCGATGACGCGAACCGACAACGAGCGCCTGCTGAGCGAACTCAAAGCCATCGACCCCGCGAATTATCCGCTGCTCGGCACGCTTGGCTTGTCGGGCGAATCCGATATCGGCAAGGCCTTGTTGCAAAACGCCGACGGCCTGTGGGGAGCGGCGGTCGAACGCAGCTTGATGAACCGCCTGGGCATTTCGCTGGGCGATCGTTTCCAAGTCGGCGACGGCACGTATCAGGCGCGCGCGGTCGTCGAAAGCGAACCCGATCGCTCGGCCAATATCTTCACCCTGGGTCCGCGCGTGATGGTCGCCACCGCGTCGCTGGGGCAAACGCAGCTCGTCCAGCCGGGCGCATTGATCCGCAACGAATATCGCATCGTGCTGAACGATCCCGCGAACGCCGCCGATTGGATCGAAGCGCTGAAGGCGCGTTTCCCCGATGCGGGCTGGCGCATTCGCGGCACGACCGAAGCCGCCCCCGGCTTGCAGCGCTGGGTCGATCGCATCGCGATGTTCCTGACGCTGGTCGGTTTGACGGCACTGTTGGTCGGCGGCGTGGGTGTGGCGAACGCCGTTCGCGCCTATCTCGACGGGCGCACCGCGACCATCGCGACGCTGAAATGCCTGGGCGCACCGGGTGCCCTCATCATGCGCGTCTATCTGCTGCAGATCTTGACGCTGGCGGCCGTCGGCATCGCGGCAGGTCTTGTGATCGGCGCCTTCGTACCCGCCGCGATCGCACCCTTGATCGCGGATCGCCTGACCATCGAAGCGCGCCAAGGGTTTTATCCGATGCCGCTGGTGCTGGCCTTGGCGTTCGGCCTGCTGACCGCTTTGGCGTTTTCGCTGTGGCCCTTGGCGCGCGCGCGCGAAGTGCCGCCCGCCGCCTTGTTCCGCGATTTGATCGCCCCCGTCCGGCGCTGGCCGCGCGCGCATTACGTGTTCTTCGTCGCGGCGGCGATCGTCGCCTTGGCGGGGCTTGCGATCGTCGCGTCGATCGACAAGCGCTTGGGCTTGGCGTTCTGCGTGGCCGCCGCCGGCACATTCGTGCTGTTCCGCATCGCCGCCTATGGCGTGCAGCGTTTGGCCAAAGCCGCGACCGGCGTGCGCCATCCGGGTTTGCGCTTAGCACTCGCCAACATGCATCGCCCCGGCAGCCCCACACCGGGCATCGTGTTGTCGCTGGGTTTGGGCCTGACCGTGCTGACCTTGATCGCGCAGGTGCAGGGCAATTTCAGCCGGCAGATCGCCGAGCAATTGCCCCAGATGGCGCCGTCGTTCTTCTTCATCGATATCCAACCCGACCAGATCGAAGACTTCACCGCCTTGGTGAAGGCGCATCCGGGTGTGGGCGAAATCCGCGAAGTGCCGTCCTTGCGCGGGCGCATCACGCGCATCAATGCCGTACCGGTCGAACAGGCGACGATCGCGCCCGATGCGCGCTGGGCCGTGGGCAACGACCGGGGCTTGACCTATACGGGCAAGATGCCGCCGGGCACGCGCCTCGTCGCGGGCGAATGGTGGCCGGAAGATTATGCGGGCCCGCCGCTCGTGTCGTTCGACGCGCAGATCGCGCAAGGCATGGGCTTGAAGGTCGGCGATACGCTGACGCTGAACGTGCTGGGCGTGGAGATCGACGCGACGATCGCGAATTTGCGGGCCGTCGATTGGACGAGCCTGGGCATCAATTTCACGCTGACCTTCGCACCCGGCACGCTGGAAGGGGCACCCCAAACCTGGATCGCGACCGCCCAGGTCGCGGAGAGCCAAGAGGACGATCTCGAACGCGCGGTCACGCAGCGTTTCTCCAACGTCTCGTCGATCCGGGTGAAGCGGGCGCTGGCCACCGCCCAGGAAACAATGGAAGGCATTGCCGCCGCTGCGCGCGTCACGGCCGCGATCACGCTGGTCGCGGGCGTGCTGGTGCTGGCGGGGGCGATCGTCGCCACGCATCGCCGGCGCGTTTACGACGCGGTCGTGTTGAAAGCCTTGGGGGCTACGCGCGCCGATGTGATGCGCGCCTTCCTGGCCGAATTTGCGCTACTCGGGGCAGCGGCGGCGATCGTCGCGGCGCTGGTCGGCACGCTCGCCGCCTGGGGACTGATCACCGAATATATGCGCGTCGAATTCGTACCGCTGCCCGGAACGATCTTCGGCACGGTCCTGGGGGCCGCCTTGGTGGTGATGCTGCTGGGCTTGGGCGGCACGTGGCGCGCCTTGGGCCAGAAAGCGGCGCCTCTGCTTCGCAACGCATAATCGACACGTTCACATCTTCGCAACCTTATTCACATAAGATCCATGGATAAATTTCCGATGACAATGTCGCCGGGGCCGTGGAATGTTCGAGACCGGACAAGGTGAAAAGGGGTTCGCGAATTTGGGCTCGAACGCCGACGACGATCGCGATGCGCTGGATGCGAACGCGATGCGCGCGATCCTCGACGCGCTGCCCGCCTTCGTAAACGTCAAGGATATCGACAGCCGCTACGTGTTCATGAACGCGTATCAAGCGTCGACCTACGGCACCACGCCGCAAACCGCGCGCGGCCGGACGGCGGCGCAGCTTTTGGGCGACGAATACGGCGCCTATACCGGCGGTATCGACAAAATGGTGATCGAGACCGGCATGACGCTCGCCAATTTCGACGAGCATTACGCCGGTGCGGACGGCAACAAGCGCGATTGGCTGACGACCAAACTGCCCTGGCGCGGCACCGATGGTGCTGCGCGCGGTGTGGTCACGATCTCGCTGGACGTGACCGACAAGAAAGCGTCGGAACGCGCGCTCGCTTCAGCACTGGTGCGTTCGGAAGCGGCCAACCGCGCCAAGTCGGAATTCCTGCGCAATATGAGCCACGAATTGCGCACGCCGTTGAACGCGGTGATCGGCTTCGCCGAAATCCTGGCGAGCGGCGGGGCCGCGCCCGCGCGCAACGGCGATTACGCCCAAGCGATTCTGGACAGCGCCAACCGGCTGCTCGTGCAGATCGAGACGTTGATGGAGATCGCCAATCTCACGGGCGAGCCGCAAAGCCCGCCCGATTACGCTGTCTGCCCGATCGAGATCGCCGACGAAGCTGCTCAAGCGGCGGCGGCCGAAGCCGCCGCGCGCGGCATCGCGATCGTGCCGGAAATCGCGCTGGGCCTGCCGGGCTTGCGCGTCGAGCGCCGGGCGCTGCGCCGCATCTTCGACGCGCTTCTGTCCAACGCAATCAAGTTCGGGCGCGACGGCGGCCAAGCGCGCATTCGCCTGCTGCGCGCCAGCGATGGCGGCGTCGCCATCGCGATCGAGGACGACGGAATCGGCATCGCCGACGAGGATCTGGAGAAATGCGTCCTGCCCTTCGAGCAGGTCGAAAAAAGCCTCGCGCGCAAGGAAGGCGGGCTGGGATTGGGGCTTTCCTTGGCGAAGGCGCTGGCGGAGGCCCAAGGCGGCCGGCTGGTTCTGGAAAGCGAGAAAGACCGGTTCACCCGTGTAACGGTCAGCTTTCCGGCCGGCAGAACCGCCATTGCACCACTCTAGGTCGTTCGTCGGGAATATAAGGGCCTGTAACTACACAACGTTTCGGGGTTGAAATCGCCCCGCGAGACGCCCAATATCAATGGGTGCAGTGATGCCTTTCGGCGTTTCGCGAATGGCCGCGCGGCAAATAAACCGGGAGCGAAAGACCCCCATGTTCGAGACGAACAACCGCATTCTGACCCGCAGCGATATCGACGCGGCGACCCTCGACGAGGGCCTGCGCGCGCATATGCTGCGCGTCTACAACTACATGGCCTCGGCCGTGGCGCTGAGCGGCATCGTCGCCGCTTTGGTCGCTTCGTCGCCCGCCGCCATGCAGCTGATCTTTGGCACGCCCCTGAAATGGGTCGCGATGCTGGCGCCGCTGGCCTTCGTGCTGGTGCTGAGCTTCCGCTTCGAATCCATGTCGAAGACGGCGGTGCAAGCCCTGTTCTGGGCCTATGCCGCCAGCATCGGCGTGTCGCTGTCGGTGCTGCTGCTGGTCTACACGGGCAGCTCGGTCGCGCGCGCCTTCTTCATCTCGGCGGCGATGTTCGCGGGCATGAGCCTCTACGGCTACACGACCAAGACCAGCCTGGCGAAGTTCTCGTCGTTCCTGATTATGGGCGTGGTAGGCTTGCTGATCGCGGGCATCGTGAACATCTTCCTGCAGTCGACGATGATGCAGTTCGTCATCTCGGCGGTGTCGGTGCTGGTGTTCTGCGGCCTGACCGCCTGGGACACGCAGCGCATCAAGGACACCTATGTCGAGTACGCGGGCACGGAAGTCGAAGACAAGCTCGCGGTGATGAACGGGCTGAGCCTTTACATCAACTTCATCGTGATCTTCCAATCGATCCTGCAGTTGACCGGCCAGCGTAACAACGACTGACCCTAAACGCCGGATCGGCGAAACGACGAACCCCCGGGCGGGAAACCGCCCGGGGGTTTTTCGTTTCTAAATGCGCATCGCTTTAAATGCAGCGCCCGCCGTCGACTTCGAACGCCACGCCGGTGATGAACTCCGCTTCGTCCGAACACAGATAAAGGGCGGCGTTGGCGATATCGCGCGGCGTCGATAGCCGCCCGATCGGCACCGAGGCGCGGAACTGCGCGCGTTTCTCGGGCGTGTCCTCGCCCATGAAGGTCGCGAGCAGCGGCGTTTCGCCCGCCACCGGACACAAGCAATTCACGCGGATTTTTTCGGGCGCCAATTCGATCGCCAGCGCCTTGGTCATCGTGATCGCCGCCCCCTTCGACGAATTGTACCAAACGAGGCCGGGGCGCGGGCGCAAGCCCGCCGTCGAGGCGGTGGTGAGGATGACCCCGCCGCCGCCCTGTTTGCGGAACAGCGGCACCACCGCTTGGGTGGCGAGATAGATCGCCTTCACGTTCACGTCGAAGATGCGGTCATAGGCCGCTTCGTCCACGCCGGTCAGCGGACCGTTGCGATGCGTGACGCCCGCATTATTGACCATGATGTCGAGCCGGCTGAATTTCGCGATCGCTTCGCCAACCATCTTGGCCGTATCGGCGGCCGAGGCGACATCGACTTTCACGGCCGCCGCCTTGCCGCCCGCTTTCGTCA
Source organism: Pseudomonadota bacterium (assembly GCA_020161965.1). GTDB lineage: Bacteria > Pseudomonadota > Alphaproteobacteria > CACIAM-22H2 > CACIAM-22H2 > Tagaea. The sequence continues at coordinate 250 of JAIUNH010000019.1, read as the reverse complement.
CGGCATCGGCAACGCGTCGGGCGGCACCTTCGTCGATATCCGCGACGATCACCGCGCAGCCTTCCTCGGCGAAACGCGAAACGATTCCTTCGCCGAAACCCGATCCGCCGCCGGTGACGATCGCGACTTTATTGGCCAGGCGCATAACGTCGCTCTCCCCAAGTTTCTCTTGTGGAAACTCTAGCCGTGCCGTTAGCTCCCACGCCATGGAGAAATTACCGATCCATTATTGGGTTTATCTTGCGCTGAT
>JAIUNH010000018.1 GCA_020161965.1 Pseudomonadota bacterium | reverse complement strand
GATTGGCGTCGAGGGCGGCTTCCAACGCGGCCAGACCCGCGCGCTCCGTCGCGATCGCCTTGCGCGCGGCGGCGAGGTCGGCCGACACGGTGGCATCATCGAGATGGATCGCGGGGCTATTCGAAGCGTTCATATCCGTCCCAAAGGGCCTCGGCCTCCGGGGACGGAGCGCCGAATATCAGGCAAAAATTATGCCTGTCTTGGCCCGGCGAAGTCAACCAGGGCAAGTTTTTGATAAGACTTGGTGATTCGTAACGGCAAGGTTTACGGGGTGCTCGCGCCGCTTAATTGAGCAGGCCGGGATGCTGCACCGCAATAACGAACTTAGTGTTCGAAGATGTCTTCTTCGTCCCAGCCGAGCAGGTCGAGATCGGCGCGCGTGCCCAGGAAGTCGAAACAGGCTTGCGCGATATGGGTGCGGCCTTCGCGCGCCAGCATGGCGTCGAGCTTGTCCTTCACCTGGTGCAGGTACAGCACGTCGGCGGCGGCGTAGCTCAACTGCGCCTGGGTGAGTTCGGCGGCACCCCAATCGGAGCTTTGCTGTTCCTTCGACAATTCCTTGCCGGTCAGCTCGCGCACCAAATCCTTCAGCCCGTGGCGGTCGGTATAGGTGCGCACCAGCTTCGACGCGATCTTGGTGCAATAGACGGGCGTGGTATCGACGCCGAGATATTTCTTCATCACCGCGACGTCGAAACGCGCGAAATGGAACAGCTTCAGCGTCGATTTGTCGGCCAGCAGCGCCTTCAAATTCGGCGCGGCGTATTGGCCTTTGGCGAAGCGCACGCAATGCGCCGTGCCGTCGCCGCCCGAAAGCTGGACGACGCAGAGCCGATCGCGCTCCGGGCGCAGGCCCATCGTTTCGGAATCGATGGCGACCCCGTTGGGGAATTTCAAACCGGCGGGCAGATCGCCCTGGTGGAGATGGACGGCCATGATCGCTCGGCTATTGGAACCCGGGGAAGTGATCTCCCGCCGGGGCTGCCGTATCGGCGCCGCCGGCGGGAGGGAAACTTGGTGCCCGAGAGAAGACTCGAACTTCCACGACCTTACGGCCACTAGAACCTGAATCTAGCGCGTCTACCAATTCCGCCACCCGGGCACCGGGCCTTACCAGACCTCGTCCTTACCAAGGACGCGCTCCGGCAGGGCAAACGCGAGGGGCGAACGTCTATCCCCCCGCGACATCGAAGTCAACTGGCGCTGCACCTGCCAAGCTTGACCCGGACGCGCGGGGGGATTATCCCGGTCCGGCCAGCTTCAGGGGGCTTATATGCAGGCGGGACACAGGGTTACGGTCTTCGGCGGTTCGGGCTTCATCGGCCGCTATGTGGTCAAGCGCCTGGCGCAGCAAGGCTGCGTCGTCCGGGTCTGCGTGCGCGATACGATCGCCGCCGCCTTCCTGAAGCCGATGGGTAATGTCGGCCAAGTCGTGCCGATGCATCTGCCGATCACCAGCGACGACGCGGCTCTACGCGTCGCGGTCGAGGGTGCGGATGCGGTCATCAATCTCGTCGGCATTCTGACCGAAAGCGGCAAGCGGAGTTTCCAGGCGCTGCATGCCGATGCGCCCGCGCGTTTGGCGAAGATCGCTGCCGAAGCCGGTGTGGCCAAATTCGTCCATGTCTCGGCTTTGGGCGCTTCGGCGGAATCGAAGTCGTCCTATGCGCGCTCGAAGGCGGCGGGCGAAGCCGGTATCCGTGCGGCCTTCCCGAACGCCACGATTTTCCGCCCGTCGATCGTGATCGGGTCGGAGGACAGCTTCTTCAATCGCTTCGCGCAGCTCGCCAACTGGTCGCCGGCGCTGCCGTTGATCGGCGGGGGCGAAACACGCTTCCAGCCCGTTTACGTGGGCGACCTCGCCGACGGTATCGTCGCCGCCCTCGATAAGCCGGAAGCCGTCGGCAAGACCTACGAGGCCGTGGGCCCACGCGCTTATTCGTTCCGCGAATTGATGGAATACATGCTGGAGGTCACGGCCAAGCATCGCGGATTGATCCCGATCGCGTGGCCGATCGCGGAATTGAAGGCGGCGGTTCTGGAGTTGCTGCCGATCAAGCTGCTGACGCGCGATCAGGTGACGCTGCTGCGCAGCGACAACGTCGCGACGGGTGCGCCCGCACTCGAAGCGCTCGGCGTCAAGCCGCACGCGATGGAAGCGGTGGCGCCGACATGGCTCGCCGCCTATCGCAAGGGCGGCCGCTTCGCGACGAAGAACGCCTAACGGCGTTCAGTCGTTGCCGCGCCGGTTGAGCTCGCCCGTCAAGCGGTCGATGTCTTCCGACAGGCGGCGCGAAACCAAGCGCAGCATCTCGAACCCGAAAGCTGGGTTCTGCAACGCGGTCAGTTCCATATCGCGCTTGGTCATGCGCGCGAGCGTCACCGGCGTCACCGTGCGTGCGGTCAGCGAGCGCCGATGCGACGGCACCACCATCGCCACTTCGCCCAGCACCTGACCCGGCCCCAGGCGCTTGCCGATCTCGGCGAGTTCGACCCAGCCTTCGACGATCAGATACATCTCTTCGCCGCCCTCGTCCTTGCGGAACAGGATCGTGTCGGCGGGGTGCTGCTCGCGGCCGACGAAGGCGAACAACGCGGTCGGGCGCGGCTCGTCCGCATCCGCCAAGCGGCGCACCGTCGCGCGTGCTTCCACGTAGCGCCACGCATGGGCGGCGAAACCCAGCACGCCCGCGATCAGCAGCCAATTGCTGCCGATGGCGAGGCCGAACGCGGCGGCGAGGGCGGCGGCCCCCATGCCGATCAGGCGGAGGGCGGGCATCGTGCGCATCGCGGCGGAGGCGAGGGTGGCGGCCGCCGCGGCGATCGCCAGAAGCTGAACGGGTTCCATGGTCAGTCTTTGTCGCGCGGATCGAGCGTGTCGCGCAAGCCGTCGCCCAGCAGATTGAAGCCGAAAACCGCCAAACAGATGGCGAGGCCGGGCCACAGGCTCATCCACGGCGCCTGGACGATGAAATTCTTGGCGGCGTTGAGCGACGAGCCCCAGCTGGGCGACGGCGGCTGCTGGCCGAGGCCCAAGAACGAAAGCGAGCTTTCGGTGATGATCGCGGTGGCGATGCCCAATGTCGCCTGCACCAGCAAGGCCGGCACGGTATTCGGCAGCACATGGCGCAGTGCAATGCGCAGATGCGAATAGCCCATGGCGCGCGCCGCCTCGACATATTCCTCGGCCATCGCGCTCAAGGTCTGCGCGCGGGCGAGGCGCACGAAGATCGGGCAGACCGACAAGCCGATCGCGATCATCGCGTTGGTCAGCGACGGGCCCAATGTTGCCGCCATGGCGATGGCGAGGACGAGCAGCGGGATCGCCAGCATGCCGTCGACCACGCGCATCAGCACCGCATCGACCCAGCCGCCGAGATAGCCGGCGGCAAGACCCAGCGGCACGCCGATCGCCATGGCAATGCCAATAGACACGAGGCCCGCAAGCAGCGAGGCGCGCGATCCCCAGATCACGCGGCTCAACACGTCGCGCCCGATCTCGTCGCTGCCGAACCAGTGTGCAGCCGAAGGCCCGCCGCGTATTGCCATCCAGTCGACCGCCATCGGGTCGTAGGGCGCGATGATCGGGGCGAAGATCGCGATCAGCACGAAGAACAACGCGATCCCGCCGCCCGCGACGGCACCGGGATGACGCAGCAATCGCGCGAACACACCCGGTGCGCGCGGCAAGGCTTGGGCGGCGGTCTGGATCGCCGCGTCGGTCATCGCGCGCGGATCCGGGGATTGACCGATGCGTAGGCGGCGTCCGCCAGGAAGTTCAGCGCGATGTAGCAGCACGCCGCGACCAGCACGACGCCTTGCACGATCGGATAGTCGCGGGTGAACACGCCGTCGACCAGCAGCTTGCCGAAACCGGGAATGGTGAAGACCTGCTCGGTCAGCACCGCGCCGCCCAGCAAGCGGCCGAATTCGATGGCGCCCAGCGTGATGACCGGGATCAACGCGTTGCGCAATGCATGGCGCACGACGACGACGCGCTCGAACAAACCCTTGGCGCGCGCCGTGCGCACGTAATCCTGTTTCAGCACGCCCAGCATGGCCGAGCGCGTATGGCGCATCAGGATGGCGATGTTTTCCGATGCCAGCACGATCGCGGGCAGGATCATCGTGTGGAGCGAGGCCCAAAAATCCTCGGCCGGGCTGACGTAACCTGAGGCCGGAAACCAATTGAGTTCGACCGAGAAGGCGAGGATCAGCATGATCCCGAACCAGAAGGGCGGGATCGACAGGCCCGACAGACCCGCGGCGTTGACGCCGTAATCGACGGCCGAGCCGCGCTTCAACGCGGCGATCACGCCCAGCGGCACGCCGATGCCGACCGAAATCACGATCGCCATCGAGGCGAGCTGGAACGTCACCGGCAGTTTGTCGAGGATCACTTCCAGCACGGGAAGCTTGGTATTGAGAGATGTGCCGAAATCGCCCTGCACGACGCCCCACATCCACACGAGATATTGGACGGGCCAGGATTTATCGAGGCCGAGGGCGGCACGGATGCGCGTGAGGTCGTCGGCCGACAGATCGGCGTCGGCGGTCATCAGCGTCGCCGCGTCGCCCGGCAGAAGTTTCTGCAGGACGAACACGACGATGCTGACGACGAGCAAGGTCGGAATCGCCAATGCGAGACGATGGAGAAGATAGCGACCCACGCCGGCGTTCCGTCGTTCGAGCGTTTACTGCGCGTTCCAGCGCAGGCCGCGCACGCGGATCATGCCGTCCGGGTTCGCGGTGAAGTCGCTCAAGCGGCTGGAATAGGCGAAGAACCACTTGCGATGATAGGTGAAGATGCGCGGCCGTTCGTCGAGCAGCACGGCGGTCGCGGCCGAGTAGAGCTTCAAGCGCTCGCCCGGATCGGTCAATTCGCGCGCTTTATCCAGCGCGTTATCGATGATCGGCGACACGAATTTCGAATCGTTCTGCGCGCCGGTCGAATGGAAGAACGTGTGCACGTTCCCATCCGGATCGACGCGGCCCGACCACGACAGCAGATAGGCTTCGAAATCGCCTTTCTGGCTCATCGCGATCGAGGTCGCGAAATCGACGACTTGCAGCTTGATGTCGAACCCGGCTTCGCGCGCCATTTGCTGGATGATCTGGGCGACCGCGTTGCGCTCGGTGTCGTTGGGCACCATCAGCGTGAAGCTGGCGTTGGGCACGCCCGCTTCGCGCAGCAATTCGCGCGCGCGCGCGACGTTGCGGGGCTTGGGCGGCAATTCCTTCGCGTAATAGGGCGTGCCGGGCGCGAAAGGCTGGTTGCCGACGACGAATTCGCCGGCATGCGCGGCACGGTTCAGGATGTCGCGGTCGAGCGACAATTCCAAGGCTTCGCGCACGCGCTTGTCTTTGCCCAGCACGTTGTCGGCCTTGGCGCCGTTATTGGTGTTGATGATGATCGAGTTCCAGCCAAGCTCGACCGCGTCGGCCAGTTTCAAGCGGCGGTCGCGGCGGGCGTTGGGCAGATCGGTCGGCAGGATGCGCTCGATCATATCGACCGAACCCGCCTGCACGTTGGCCAGGCGCACGGTGGCGTCGGGAATCGGCAGATAGACGACGCGATCGAAATGGTACTGGTCCTTCTCCCAGTGCCGGTCGAAGCGTTGCAGCACGATGCGGTCCTGCGCCACGCGCTCGGCGAAGCGATAGGGGCCGGCGCAAATCGGGTTGCGCGCGAATTCCTGGCCCGCGGCTTCCGCCGGCTTGGCGTTGACGATCATGCCGCCGCGATCGGCGAACTGGGCGAGCAGCGGAATGAAGGCCGAGCGCAGATCGAGGCGCAGCGTCTGCGCGTCGATCACCACGGTTTCGGCGATGGGCCCGAGTTCCGAGCGGCGCAGCGATTGCGGGTTCGACCGCGCGCGGTCGAGCGAGGCTTTGACCGCCGCCGCATCGACCGGGCTGCCGTCGTGGAAGAACGCGTTGGCGCGGATGCGCAACGTCAGCGTCTTGCCGTTGGCGGCCCATTGCCAGGATTCGGCGAGGCGCGGCACGAATTCGAGCTTCTCGTTGTAGTCGACCAGCGTGTCGCACATCGACGAGAACACCATGCGGCCGACCAGCGTGCGGCCCAGCATCGGATCGAGCGCGTCGGGATCGGCGGTCAGGCCGATGCGCAGCGTGTTTTGCGCGGGCTGCGCATGAGCTGCGGGTGCGGCGAAGGCGAGGGCGATGAGGGATGCGGTCGCGAAGCGCCGCAAGGTCTCGAAGCGCATGGTTCTGTCTCCCGGATTGACGGACCCGATTACGACGCCGCCGATTATGACGAGGCCGGCGCCTCGGGCATATAGGACACGTGCGCGGCCACGACCTTCCAGCCTTCCGGCATCCGGGCCCAGCTTTGCTGCTGGCGGCCCGTGCCGCCGCGCCGCGCCGCGAAGGCGATGCTCACGCAAGCGAAATCCTTGCCAAAGGTCGTGATGACGGTGCGCAGAACGCTTTGCTTGGCGTGACCGCCCGGCTTCACCGACTGGCGGAAGGCTTGGATCTCGGCATGGCCGTAGAGGTTTTCGTGCGTCCCGAAACGCACCACGCGCGGGTCGTTCCAGAAGCAATCGCCCAAGGTTTCGACGTCGCGATCGACCAGCGCCTTCTCATAACGCGCCAAAGCCGCCTCGATTTCCGTCACCACGGAGGGGTCGTTAATTTGCATGGACTCGCCTTGTCACAGGATTGCGCGATACTTCCCGCGTAAGGCCAAACGACCGGGCCTCGCAAGTCTTGGGGCCATGAATTCCATTTGGTACCGTTTCGGTACTAAATGGAATCAGCAAGCGGTTTCTAATTACCCTAAATTGGCTTTCCGTGACACTTCCGGATAATTTAGGGAACATATACTGACATATCTGGTCGATTTCACTTACTCGGTGTCGTATTTCCGCCTATACCTCACTCCCCCTTCCAGAAAGTCCGGGCTCGAACCATGGCGACCACCTCCAAGTTGCTCCGCTTCGTCGAGATCGAGCAGAAAACGCCCGAAAAACGCGCCGCCACCGAGCGTAAGCGCGATTTCGACGAGATCTACGAGGCGTTCTCGCCCGATGCCGCCGCCACCCAGGCCGGGCGCTGCTCGCAATGCGGCGTGCCGTTCTGCCAGGTGAATTGCCCGGTCTCGAACAACATTCCCGATTGGTTGAAGCTGACCGCCGAAGGGCGTTTGGAAGAAGCCTATGAGGTGAGCCAGGCGACCAACACCTTCCCGGAGATTTGCGGCCGCATCTGCCCGCAAGATCGCCTGTGCGAAGGCAATTGCGTGATCGAGAAGGGCTTCGATTCCGTCACGATCGGTTCGGTCGAGAAATACGTGACCGACACGGCGTGGGAAAAAGGCTGGGTCAAGCCGATCGTCCCGCCGGTCGAACGCGCGCAATCGATCGCGATCATCGGCGCGGGCCCCGGCGGTCTGGCGGCGGCCGAGAATCTGCGCCGCAAGGGATATAAGGTGCATGTCTATGATCGTTACGACCGCGTCGGCGGTCTGATGATCTACGGCATTCCGAACTTCAAGCTGGAGAAGGACGTCGTCCTTCGCCGCGCCGACCAGTTCGAGAAGTCGGGCATCGTCTTCCATCTGAATTTCGAAATCGGTCGCGATGCGACCCTCGCCGAATTGCGCGCCAAGCACGACGCGGTGCTGGTCGCCACGGGCGTCTATAAGGCGCGTGTGTTGGAAGCGCCGGGGGCGGGTCTCGAAAACGTCGTCAAGGCGATGACGTATCTGACCGCGTCCAACCGCAAGGGCTTGGGCGACGACGTGCCGGAATTCGACAGCGGTGCGCTCGATGCCGCCGGCAAGCATGTCGTCGTCATCGGCGGCGGCGACACGGCGATGGATTGCGTGCGCACCGCCATTCGCCAAGGGGCGAAGTCGGTGAAGTGCCTTTATCGCCGCGACAAGAAGAACATGCCGGGCTCGCAGCGCGAGGTCGCCAACGCCGAGGAAGAAGGCGTGGAATTCGTGTGGCTCGCCGCTCCCGAAGCCTTCCTCGCCAAACCGGCGAAGGCGAAGACCAAGAAATCCGGCGCAGAGCCGGTGGGCGCCGTGCGCGCCTATCGCATGCGCCTGGGTATTGCCGACGCCACGGGCCGCCAAGTGCCGGAAAAGATCGAAGGCTCGTCTTTCGAAATGCCCTGCGACATCGCCATCGAAGCGCTCGGCTTCGATCCCGAGGACGTGCCCGGCATGTTCGGCGCGCCCGAATTGTCGATCACGCGCTGGGGTACGTTGAAGGTCAATCACCGCACGATGATGACCTCGCTCGACGGCGTGTTCGCCGCCGGCGACATCGTGCGCGGGGCTTCTTTGGTGGTGTGGGCTATTCGCGACGGGCGCGATGCCGCCGACCAGATCCATAAATTCCTGGCGGCGAAGGTGAAGCCCGCCGCCGCGGCCGCGGAATAAGGGAGCGCGCCATGACCCAAGAACTCGATCCCGGTCTTCGTTTCGCGCAGGAATACGAAGCCAACCGCGCCAAGCTGATCGAAGGCCACGCATACGATCCGGCTGAAGAGCACGACAATTGCGGTGTGGGCATGATCGTCGCCATCGACGGCAAGGCGCGTCGCTCGGTCGTCGAGCTCGGCGTCGAAGCGCTGAAGGCCGTGTGGCATCGCGGCGCCGTCGACGCCGACGGCAAGACCGGCGACGGGGCCGGCATCCATATCGAAATCCCGCAGGATTTCTTCCGCGCGCATATCGAACGCCAGGGCGTGAAGACGTCCGACGCGCGTTTGGGCGTGGGCATGATCTTCCTGCCGCGCAACGATCTGGAAGGGCAGGAGCGCTGCCGCACGATCGTCGAAACCGAAATTCTGAAAATGGGCTACGGCGTCTATGGCTGGCGCCAAGTGCCGATCGATAGCTCGGTCTGCGGCGAGAAGGCCAACGCCTCGCGCCCCGAAATCGAACAGGTCATCGTCCAGAACACGCGCAACGTCGACGACGACCGGTTCGAGCTCGACCTCTATGTCATCCGCCGTCGCATCGAAAAGCAGGCGCTGGCCGAAAACCTGGTCGATTTCTATATCTGCACGCTGTCGTGCCGCTCGATCATCTACAAGGGCATGTTCCTCGCCGAAGTGCTGTCGGTCTTCTATCCCGACCTCACCGACGAGCGCTTCGTTTCGACCTTCGCGATCTATCACCAGCGTTATTCGACCAACACCTTCCCGATGTGGAAGCTGGCGCAGCCGTTCCGCACCCTCGCCCATAACGGCGAGATCAACACCGTGCGCGGCAACGTCAATTGGATGAAGAGCCACGAAACGCGCATGGCGCATGAGCGCTTCGGTCAGACGGTCGAGGACATCAAGCCGGTCGTGCAGCCGGGCTCGGATTCCGCGCAGATGGACAACGTCTTCGAGCTTTTGATCCGCGGCGGGCGCGAGCTGCCGATGGTCAAGACGATGATGATGCCGCAGTCGTGGTCCTACGACGACCAGACGCCGCAAAGCATCCGCAACATGTACGCCTACGCGAACAGCGTGATGGAAGCGTGGGACGGCCCCGCCGCCATCGCCTGCACCGACGGCAATTGGGTGCTGGCCGGCATGGACCGCAACGGTCTGCGCCCGTGCCGCTACACGATCACCGGCGACGGCTTGCTGGTCGTCGGCTCCGAAACCGGCATGGTCAAGGTCGACGAAGTCTCGGTCGTCGAAAAGGGCCGCGTCGGTCCCGGCCAGATGATCGCCGTCGATATGCGCCAAGGCCGCTTCTATCGCGACACCGAAATCAAGAACTGGCTCGCCGATTCGCGGCCCTTCGGCGATTGGACGCGCAACATCACCGTGATCGACCAGCTGGTGAAGGCCGACGCGGTGCCGAAGCCCGAATTGTCGCGCGACGAACTTCGCCGCCGCATGCTGACCGTCGGCTGGACGCTCGAAGACCTCGAGCTGATTCTGCATCCGATGGTCGAGGACGCGAAGGAAGCCGTCGGCTCGATGGGCGACGACACGCCGATCGCGGTTCTTTCGGACAAGTATCGCGGCCTGCATCACTTCTTCCGCCAGAATTTCAGCCAGGTCACCAACCCGCCGATCGACAGCTTGCGCGAGCGCCGCGTGATGACGTTGCGCACGCGTCTGGGCAATCTCGGGAACATCCTCGACGAAGACGAAGCGCAGTGCCGCATGCTGCAGCTCGAAAGCCCGGTGCTGACCACCGCGGAATTCGAAGCGATGCGCGCCTATATGGGCGATACGGTCGTCGAGATCGATTGCACCTTCGATCCCGCCTCGGGCGAATTCGCGCTGCGTGACGCGTTGAAGCGCGTCCAGCGCGAGGCCGAGGACGGCGTGCGCGGCGGGGCCGTGCATGTGATCCTGTCCGACCGCGCGCAAGGTGGCGGGCGTGCGCCCATCCCGATGATCCTGGCGGCGGGCGGCGTGCACACGCATCTCGTGCGTCAGCAATTGCGCACTTTCACGTCGCTGAACGTTCGCACCGGCGAATGCATGGACGTGCATTTCTTCGCCGTGCTGATCGGCGTGGGGGCCACGACCGTCAACGCCTATCTCGCCGAAGAAGCGATCGCCGATCGCCACGCGCGCGGGTTGTTCGGCAACATGGTGCTGAAGGATTGCGTCGAACGTTTCCGCAAGGCGATCGACGATGGCTTGCTGAAGGTGATGTCCAAGATGGGCATCTCCATCATCTCCTCCTATCGCGGCGGCTATAATTTCGAGACGGTGGGCCTGTCGCGCACGCTGATTTCGGAATTCTTCCCCGGCATGACCAGCCGCATTTCCGGCATCGGTCTGGTCGGCATCCAGAAGAAGGTGCGCGATCTGCACGAGCGCGCGTGGCGCGAAGACGTGGTGGCGCTGCCCGTCGGTGGCTTCTACCGCTTCCGCAAATCGGGCGAGGCGCATTTCTGGGAAGGCGAGTTGATCCACACGCTGCAAGCGGCCGTGGACAGCGACTCCTACGGCACGTACCGGAAATTCTCGGAGGCTTGCCGCAAGCTGCCGCCGATCAATATCCGCGATTTGCTCGACTTCAAGCCGGGCCGCAAGGCGATCTCGGTCGACGAAGTCGAAAGCATCACCGAGATCCGCAAGCATCTCGTCGCACCCGGTATCTCGTTGGGTGCATTGGGTCCCGAAGCGCACGAGACGCTCGCCATCGCGATGAACCGCATCGGTGCGAAGTCCGATTCCGGCGAAGGCGGCGAGGATCCGGCGCGCTACCGCCCACGCCCCAACGGCGACAACGCGTCCTCGGCGATCAAGCAGGTCGCGTCGGGTCGCTTCGGCGTCACGGCCGAGTACCTGACCAATTGCCGCGAACTCGAAATCAAGGTCGCGCAGGGTGCCAAGCCCGGCGAAGGCGGTCAGCTGCCGGGGCCGAAGGTCACCGATCTGATCGCGCGTCTGCGCCACTCGACGCCCGGCGTGACGCTGATTTCGCCGCCGCCGCATCACGATATCTATTCGATCGAAGACCTCGCGCAGTTGATCTATGACCTCAAGCAGATCAACACGACCGCGTCGGTTTGCGTGAAGCTGGTCGCGCGTTCGGGCATCGGCACGATCGCGGCGGGCGTTGCGAAGGCCAAGGCCGATGCGATCCTGATCTCGGGCCATGTCGGCGGGACGGGTGCTTCGCCCCAATCCTCGATCAAGTATGCGGGCCTGCCCTGGGAAATGGGCCTGAGCGAGACGAACCAGGTTCTGACGCTCAACCGTTTGCGTCATCGCGTGCGCTTGCGCGTCGATGGCGGTATTCGCACGGGCCGCGACGTGGTCATTGCGGCGATGCTCGGCGGCGACGAATTCGGCATCGGCACCGCGTCGCTGGTGGCGATGGGCTGCATCATGGTCCGCCAGTGCCACTCGAACACCTGCCCGGTGGGCGTGTGCACGCAAGACCCGAAGCTGCGCGCGAAATTCGAAGGCTCGCCGGAGAAGATCGTCAACCTCTTCACCTTCGTGGCCGAAGAAGTCCGCGAGATTCTGGCTTCGCTCGGCTTCAAGCGCCTGATCGACGTGATCGGCCGTTCGGACCTGCTGACGCAGGTTCTGCGCGGCGACGAAACGCTCGACGATCTGGATTTGAACCCGCTGCTGGTTCAGGCCGATCCGGGCGAGTTCCCGCGTTACTGCACGCTGGAAGGGCGCAACGAAGTGCCCGAGACGTTGGACGAGCAGATGATCCGCGATGCGGCTCCCGCGCTCGAGGGCGGCGAGAAGATGCAGCTCGCCTACAACATCCGCAACGTCTACCGCGCGATCGGCACGAAGCTTTCGTCCAAGATCACGCGCAAATACGGGATGACCGGGTTGAAGCCCGGCCAGATCACCGTGCGTTTGCGCGGCTCGGCGGGCCAATCGCTCGGCGCCTTCGCGGTGCAGGGCTTGAAGCTCGAAGTGTTCGGCGACGCCAACGACTACGTGGGCAAGGGCCTGTCGGGCGGCACGATCGTCGTGCGGCCGTTCACGTCCTCGCCGCTCGTCTCCAACGCCAACACGATCGTCGGCAACACGGTGCTGTACGGCGCCACGGCGGGGCGCCTCTTCGCGGCCGGCCAAGCGGCCGAACGCTTCGCCGTGCGCAACTCCGGCGCCACGGCCGTCGTCGAAGGCTGCGGCTCCAACGGTTGCGAATACATGACCGGCGGCACGGTCGTGATCCTGGGCGCGGTCGGCGACAATTTCGCCGCCGGCATGACCGGGGGCATGGGCTTCGTCTACGATTCGGACGGCACGCTCGAACGCCATCTCAATCTCGAGAACGTCATTGCCCAAGGCGTGGAGACCGCGCATTGGGAAGGCGTGCTGAAGGAATTGGTCGAGGAGCACGCGCGCGAAACCCAAAGCGCCCACGCCCAGCGCATCCTGGCCGATTGGGACCGCGAGGTCGTGAAGTTCAAGCAGATCGTGCCGAAGGAAATGGTGGCGCGTCTGGCCCATCCCGTGCGCCGTGCGGACAAGCGCCGCGGTGCCGGTGTCGGCGACGATTGAGGCTTAAAGGGCGGTGGCCGTCAGGCCGCCGCCCTTTGCACGCTCAATGCAACTCGCCGGGAAAGCGTAGATAGAACGGCATGCCTTCGACGCGATGGGTGTTGAAAGTGAGCCCGTCGAAGTCGAGGCCGAGCGCTGCCACTCGCGCCTTGATCCGCGATGCGTCGTCGTCCGATAGAATTTGAAGAACCGCTGGTTTGCACGACGCGAGCGGTAGTGCCGTGAACGCGCCGGATTTCGGCAACCGAAAGCAGCCCGTATCGTTGACCCAAACTGGCTCGCCCCGGCTATCAAAACTCGGCCAAAGCTCGGCGGCCGACTGGGGTGGCCAGCGCGGGGTCCAAAACAAATCCGGACCGGCGATCCAGCGGAAGCGATCGCCCGTCAGGTCGATCAGCAGATAGCTTCTTTCGACGATAAGGCTGAGTGCCCCGGCTGGTAGTTCCAGCGGCCCGTGCGTGGTCAAAATGGTATCTGTGCCAATCGCAGCGACGGTGCCGTAGTCGTCGTCCATTAACGCCGCTTCGGGCGATCTGAAGCGAAGTTCGATCGAACGCGGGGCGCCGCCGTTCAAACGGCCGACGATTAGGCGCCGGACGTCGGTCACGCGCGTTTCGTTGTCGAAGAGGCGGATGATCGCTGGGTCTTTGTCGGTATAGCGTGCGATCAGCGGGACGCAGGTCCGTACGGATGCCGGGCATTCTTCCAGTGCGTCTACGACGATCGGCGACGTCGCGACGGGCGCGCAACCTGCCACAGTGAGCATTGCGACGATTGCCATACAACGTGGGAATGCCATCGCGCGATTATGCCGTTCGCGGGTCGCACGCGCTATAAGGATGGCGATGGACAGCAAGCCGCCGCTTTTCCTTCGGCTGATCCCCGTGGCGCTGGTCGTCGCGGGGATCGCGGCTGTTTTCATCAACCGCGATTCGATCGACGCACGCGGCATCGTCGCTTGGGTCCAATCCTGGGGTGCAGTGGCGGGGCTTGCCTTCGCCGCTCTGCATATCGCGGGCACGATGGTGTCGGTGCCGCGTTGGGCGCTGGCGCTGGCAGCGGGCGCCTTATTCGGCGTCGCGGGCGGCTTGTTCTGGGCGCTGTTGGGCACGTTGGCTGGCGCCTCGCTTGCCTTCCACCTCGCACGCTATGTGAATGCCGGTGCGATCGTGCCCCATGCTTTGCCCAAGATCGGGCCCTGGATCGCGCGCGCCGAGGCGGGCGGCTGGCGCACGATCGCGTTGCTGCGCCTCACGCCGATCCCCGGTGCGCTCGTCAATTACGGGCTGGGGCTTAGTTCGTTGTCATGGCGCCAATTCGCGCTTGGCACTTTGATCGGCTCGCTGCCGTATGCGGCGATTTTCGTGCAAGCGGGAGCCGCCGGGCGCTTGGCGATGGAGGATGGTCTCGATGCCGCGCGCGATCCGTTGCTGATCGCGGGCGCCATCGGCATCGTCGTGCTGGCGTTGAGCTTCCTGGTGCGGCGAAAGGAAACGCGATGAGCGACGGGAGCATGGCCGCCGCCTTTGCCCGTGCCGTCGACGGTCCCGACGACGCGAAGGCGACGTTGGGCGAAATGGTCGCGAAGCTCGAATCGCGCGGCTATGGCGTGTTGCTGTTCCTGTTCGCGGCCCCGAACCTGACGCCCGGCCCATCGCTGCCGGGTTTCTCGACGATCTTTGCGCTGCCTTTGGCGTTGATCGCAGCACAGATGGCGCTGGGCATCGACAGCCCGAAACTGCCGGGCTTCCTCGCGCGGCTGGGCGTGGCGCGCGTCCGTGCGCGCGGCATCGTCGCGTATCTCACACCCGCCTTGAACCGGGTGGAGAAACTCTTGCGGCCGCGTTTGCCGGCGCTGGTCGCGGCACCGATGCGCCGCTTCATCGGCGCGGTCGCAATCGTCGAAGCGATTCTATTGCTGATTCCGCTGCCCTTTCTGCCGCTGATCCCATCCGCCGCGACGACGATTTTGGCCTTGGGCTTGATGGCGCGCGACGGCGTGGCGGTCGCGATCGGACTCGCCGCCTGTGCCGCAGCGGCAGTCGCTTTCACGACGGCGCTGATTTGGGGGGCAAGCGCGCTCGGACTGGCGTAGAATCGCCCCATCGATTCGCATGCGTACCTTGCTTCACCAACCTCTGTCGCCGTTTTGCCGGAAAGTCCGCGTGGCGATGGCGGAAAAGCGCCTCGACGTCGAACTCAAGGTCGAGAAGACCTGGGAACGGCGGCCCGATTTTCTTGCGCTGAATCCGGCCGGCACCGTGCCGGTGCTGATCGAGGAAGCCGGCTACGCGATCTGCCATAGCCAGGCGATCTGCGAACATCTCGACGAAGCGTACCCCGAGCGCAAATTGCTGGGCGATTCGCCCGAGCAGCGCGCGGAGATCCGCCGCCTCGTCGCGTGGTTCGACGAGAAATTCGCGCGCGAGGTCGTCGACTGTCTCTATCGCGAAAAGCTGCTGAAGCGCTTCCTGGGCACCGGCGAGCCGTCGAGCCAGGCGATCCGCGCGGGCTACCAGAACATCCGCTATCACATGGAATATCTGGGCTGGCTCGCCGAGCGCCGGCGCTTTCTGGCGGGGGAGAGTTTCAGCCTCGCCGATATCGCCGCCGCGTCGCATCTCTCGACGCTCGACTATATGGGCGACGTGCCGTGGGACGCCCATCCGCGCGCCAAGGAATGGTACGCCCGAATCAAAAGCCGGCCGTCCTTCCGCCCGCTTTTGGCTGACCATATTCCCGGCTCGCCACCGCCAACGCATTACGCCGACTTGGATTTTTGAAGTTGTTGTGATTTCTGACGCCGTCCAAAAAATTATGCGGCGGCAATAAGTTACGATACAATCTAATTGTCCTTATCTACGGACCATTAACCCCTGTCTTGCTAATCTCGCCCGTTCTACGACGAACGAGCGTGAATACGAGACTTCATGAATTCCCCGGCCCCCCCGCAAGACGAACGCAAAGCGCCTGTGCGTATGGTGCAGCCGATCCTCGATCGGCTGATCGCCGCGCATGAGGCGTGGTTGAAGGGCAAGGCGGGCGGCAAGCGCCTGATTCTGAAAGGCGTGGAAGCCAGCCGTCTCGACTTCAACGATCACGATCTGACCGACGCGGAGTTTGTCGGCGGGTCGTTCGTCGAAAGCGATTTCAGTCGCGCGAAATTGACGCGCGCCAGTTTCTTCGGCGCCGATATCCGCCGCACGACCTTCATCGACGCCGATTGCACGCGCAGCGATTTCCGCGCCGCGTCGCTGATCGGCGCCGATTTCGAAGGGGCGACCTTGCACAAGGCCGATCTGCGCGACGGCGTGATGATCATGGCGGGCAAGGATGGCGAGCTCGATTATTCGGGCTCCGCGCGCGCCAACACGAATGCGGAAGGCGCTTCGTTCATCGGCGCCAATCTTTCCGACGCGCGCATCGGGCGCGCCGCCGGCAACAAGACCGACCTCACCAACTGCAATCTCACCGGCGCCAGCCTGATCGGCGCCGATCTGTCGGGCGCCGATCTGACCGGTGCCGTATTCAAGGGTACCGATCTCTCGGACTGCAACCTGTCGAATTGCGTGTTGGCCGGGGCGAGCTTCGCCGACGCCAAGATGCATCGCACGAATCTCGAAGGTGCGGATCTCGCCGCCGCGTTGTTCGAAGGCGCCTTTCAGCAGGACGTGAAACTCGCCCATGCCAAATATCCGGTCGATCCGTCGCGCATCGGCTTCAACGCGATCGAAGCGGTGGCGCAGCATGCGCTGTGGGTCGATACGCAAGGCAAGGAAGGCACGCAGCTTTTCCTCGAAGGCTACGATCTGAGCCACGCGGAATTCGCGGGCTGCAATCTCTCGGCCGCCAAATTCATGCGCTGCACGTTCACGGGGGCGGATTTCTCGGGCTCGGACCTGACCTTCGCCACGCTGCAAAGCTGTCTGCTGAAGGGCGCCAAATTCGTGAACACGAAAATGCGCGGCGCCACGCTCATCAAATCGAATCTGATGGGGGCCGATCTGCGCAACGCCGATTTGTCGCCAGTCCCGCTCGACCCGAAGGGCCCGCGCCCCTTCTGGGCGGCGCGCCTCAACGACGTTCAGGCGACGGGAGCGAATTTCACCGGCGCCAAACTGGTGGCGGCGAATTTGCGCCGCGCGATCTTGCGCGATGTTGATTTCGCCGATGCCGATCTGCGCCACGCGAATACGCAGCGCGCCGATCTAAACGGCGCGAAGCTCGAAACCGCCAAGCGCTAATCGCTAGCGCCGACGATTCACCGGCGGGCCGGAATCGAGCTCAATACGCTCGATATTCTCGCGCGCCGCATCGCCGACCGGGCCGTCGCCGTCGAGCAGCACGAGTTCCCCCAGGTCGGCAAGGTCAGCTGCAGCATCGGCTTCACCCGGGTACAGCCGGGCATGGCGCCGATCGACATGGTCGGCCTCGCCGACCGCAGCCTGTACTACGCCAAGGAGCATGGCCGCAACCGCGTCTGCTGCTACGAAGTGCTGGTCGAGCAGGGCAAGCTCGCCGAACATCGCAGCGCCGCCAGCGATCCGCGAATCGACGCCCTGTTCGGTTGAACCCACGGGAAATCCGCAAGGGGCTTGCGTCTCCGGCTGTGACTGTATATAAATACAGTCATACGACCGGAGCCCCGCCATGGAAAAGCTAACCCCCCGCC
>JAIUNH010000017.1 GCA_020161965.1 Pseudomonadota bacterium | reverse complement strand
TGTTCTCCCGCACGCAGTACCAGGGTGTCATGGACCGTTTGCTGGCGCTGCGCGGCGGTGAACGCGGCATTTCCGTTGCGGGATTGAGCCTGAGCGTCGCCGGCAGGACCGTGCCGGCGGTGCAGATCGCACAAAGCCTCAAGCGATTGCTCGGCGGCGGCGCCAGCGCCGACGCCGAGCAGCCAGGCGGGCTGCTGAGCAACCGGCTCGGCCTGTGGCTGCGTGGTAACTACGGCAGCGGCGACAAGGATGCCTCGCCCAGCGACAGCGGTTTCAAGTCGGATCAATGGGGCCTCACCGGCGGCGTCGACTATCGCTTCGGCGAATCGGCCGTGGCCGGCATCGCCCTCGGCTATGGACAATCGGATCTGGATTTCCGCCCCGTGGGTCAGGGCAATGTCGCTGCCGCCTCGTGGAGCGGTTCACTCTACGGTTCGGCCTATCTCGGCAATTTCTATTTCGACGGCGTGTTCAACTACGCCGGCACCGACTACGACTCGCAGCGGCGCATCCTGTACTCGGAAGCAGGCACGACCGTGGATCGCACCGCCAGCGGCACCACCAGCGGTGCAGCGCTGAGCGGCGGCGTAGCGGTGGGTTACGACTTCGTCGTGGGCGGCTTCACCATCGCACCGACGCTCGGCTATTTCTACGTCGATACGGACATCGACGGTTTCACCGAACGCGGCGCCGCGGGGCTCGACCTGGCGTACGACGAGCAGAGCTATCGATCGGCCACGGGCAATGCGGGCATCAGGATCAGCTACGCCTGGAAGACCTCCTGGGGCGTGCTGGTACCGCATTTGCGCGGCACGTACGTGCGTGAATTCGAAGACGCAACCGAAGTCTTCGGCGTGCGCTTCGCCAGCGATCCGTTCGCCAGCGCCTCGGACCCGACGCCGCCCATCGTGGTGCGCACCGACGAACCGGACAATTCCTACTTCCGCTGGGCCGCGGGCCTGTCGGTCCAGCTGCCCTACGACATCTCCGGCTACTTCGAGTACCAGCGGCTCACCAGCTTCCAGTCCCTGGATTTCCAGGACTTCACGCTCGGGCTGCGCATCCAGCATGCCTTTCGTTGACCGGGTCGGCGGGTATGGACCGCGCCGACGGCTCAGCGACGGTCAACGTGGCGGACACCTTCCAGGTCCGCCACGGTGCGACTCGCGGAATCCTCTATTTGCCGGCGGGCAGATTGGCCGCGAGATTCAGCAGATAGTCGCTGAATTTCTCACCCAGGCTTGCGTGTTTCAACGCGTACTCGACGGTGGCCTGCAGATAGCCGAGCTTGCTGCCGCAGTCGTAGCGCCTGCCTTCGAATTCGTAGGCGTAGACGATCTCGCGCCGCGAATCCGCCAGATACATCGTGCGATCGTCCGGCGCGAAAGCCATCCCATTGGGCGTGACAAGATCGCTGGCGCAAAAATGCGTCGATCCATCGGGATCGAGCCGAAACAGCTCGCCCACGGGCGCGTAGTTCGTCGTATCGACCGTGCCCGCCCAAAAGCGCCCTGCGCGATCGCATTTTCCGTCGTTGAAACGATAGCGCGGCGCATCGGGCGCGTGGCGCGGCAAAGCGGTCAGTTCGCCCGTATCGGGTGAAAGCGTCGCAAAACCTTCCGACGTCGCGGCGATCAATCCGCCCGCCGCGCGCAAGCCGATCGATCCGACCAAACGCGCCAGAGGCTTGGCGCGCGTTTGCCGCGTCGCCGGATCGTAGCGCCACAAGGTCGGGCGATAGATATCGACCCAATAAAGCGCTTGCTCGCGCGGATCCCACACCGGCGATTCGCCGCACAGATTATCCGTCTGTGCCAGACAGACGACCGCAACGCTCATCGCCGTCCGCCGGGCACGGGATTGAGCGGTGTGCGCCCCGCCGAAATCGCGATCACATTGGCGACGGCCACGTCCTGCATGTTGCGTATCGACGCGAGGGTCGATCCCGCGACATGCGGCGTAAGGATCGTGTTGGGCAAGGCGCGCAGCGCTTCGGGCACGCCGGGTTCGCCTTCGAACACATCGAGCCCCGCGCCTGCGATCGTGCCGTCGCGCAGCGCCGCGATCAGATCGTCCGTCGCGATGACCGGCCCGCGCCCGATATTGATGACCAGACCTTCCTTGCCCAACCGCGCGAGAGCCGCACGATCGACGATATGGCGCGTCGCCGGCGTATCGGGGCAAGCGACGATCAGCGTATCGCAACGTTCGGTAAGCGTGGCGATATCGGGTGCAAAATCATATGGCGCTTCGTCGCGCTTACGCGTCGCCATATAGGTGACTTTCGCATCGAACGCCGCCAAGCGCCGCGCGATCGCTTGGCCGATCTGGCCGAAGCCGATCAGCCCCACGCGCCGCTCCGACAACTCGCCACCGACGGCATTCGTCCGCCATTCGCCCGCCCGCACGCTGCGGTCCAACTCCGGCAAACGGCGCAGCAGCCCCAACAGCAACGCCAATGCGTGATCCGCAACGCTCGACGCATTGGCCCCGCTGCCATGCGTGACATAAAGATCGCGCGTGCGCGCATAACCCATGTCGATATTGTCGAAACCGGCGCCGATACAGTGGATATGCCGCAAGCGGGGACATTGATCCATGAACGTATTGGGCAACGGATTGCGCCCGGCAATCACGATCGCCGCGACGTCGCGCAACGTTGCAGGGTCGGGCGGCACACCGTCCGTCCCGTCGATGATCCGCGGCGCGGCGGCGATGCGTGGGTCGAGCCCGAATTTATGGCGCGCGAAAACGGTGAAATTGTCGGTCATGGCGAATCCTCCAGCACGCATGCGTGCCCGTCAAATATCAGAACATGGCGCATTTATACCGTGCCGATATGCCGGATCGCGCGCGACTTGCGCCGTCGCCCGACAGGCGCCACAACGACCGGCGCCAAATGCGGCGAGTTGGCCGACTGCACCGCAATCGCTTCCTTGATCGCCGCGATCAGCGCGCCGACCAGGCGCCCGCCCGCGTCGGTGCGCGGCATCATCACGCTGTAGCGAAAACCGACCGCGGGGCGCAACGGGCGCGTTTGAATGCGGTTGTCGGCGATGCCCAACACGGTCAGCGCATCCAGCACCGCGATTCCCAACCCTTCGGCGACCATCGCGCACGCGATCGAACCCGATTGAACTTCCAGGATCGGCTCCGACACCAGCCCATTGGCGGCGAACATCGCGTCAATCTTGCGTCGCGAGGGCAGGTCTTGCCCGACGAAGATCAACGCATGATCGGCCAGGTCGCGCGGCGTAATCGCGCTGCGCCGGCATAATGGGTGGTTCGCGGGCAGCACGCAGACGGCGTTGGCGTCGATCAACGGCTCGACATGCGCTTCGACCTCGCCATCCGGCACGATCGCGATACCCAGATCGCAATGCCGCCCCAGCACGCGCGTCAGAATGCTGTCGTAGCGTCCCGCCTCGACGACCAGCGCCACATCCGGAAACGATCGGCGGAACACGGCAACGGCTTTGGGCAAAAGGCCGATGCACACGCTGGTCACGGCCGCGACGCGTACGCGTTCGCCGCCCGTGCGCCGGATCGTCGCCGCCGCGCGCTCGATGCTCTCCAGCCCGTGATAGCTGCGTTCGACTTCCTCGAACAGCCGCGTCGCCTCGCGCGTGGGCGCCACGCGGCGCCCCTGGCGCTGGAACAACGGGAACCCGACCGCGCGGCCCAAATCCGCCAGCACGCGCGACACCGTCGGCTGCGACGTGTGCAAGCCCAGCGCCGCCTGAGTCAGCGAACCCGTCAGCATCACGGCGCGGAACGTCTCGATCTGGCGATGGGACAGCGGCATTCGATCCATATCCTTTCTGAATGCGAACGCGATAAAGTGATATTTGCCGAAATCGATCGGCGGCCGCAATACTCCGTTCGCGCTCGAACATCAAGCGCTGGAGGGATACGTGCCGGTTCAGGAAATTCTGCTCGTCATCACCATGGATTGCGAGCGTGCGCGTGCCGAAACGCGCGGCGACGCCAGCGGTCCGCCCGACTACGCTTCCAGCGCCAAATGGATCGAAGCCTATGCGCGCATCTCGCGCGATCGCGGCTTTCCCGTTACCTTCTTCATCCATCCCGAGGCGGCGGTCGCACATCCCGCGCTGTTCCGCGATCTGGCGAAGGACGGCGCGTGCCTTGGCCTGCATCTGCATCCGTGGAAATACGGCGACGGCAAATGGAAGGCGCATTTCGGCGGCTTGGATGCCGCGCAGCAGCGCGCGATCCTGCGCGAGACAAGCGGCGTCTATGCCGACGCGATCGGCGAAGCGCCGCTTTATTTCCGCCCCGGCACGTTCTCGGCCAACGATTCGACCTTTCCCGTACTGGCCGAGCTCGGTTTTCGCGGCGGCTCGATCTCGGCGCCCGAGCGCGTCTACCGCGAGCTTTGCTCGATCTGGACCGCGGCGCCTGCCGATCCGCATCGCGCGCACGCCGTCTTCCGTCAAATGCCGGGCGAGCTCGACTTCGCCAACATGCCGTTGACGGTCGATCTTTCCGACATGCAAGAAGTCAACGGACGGCGCTTCTGCCGCGATCTGCGCCCCGATTACGAAAATGCCGATTACGACGCCATCGCAACGAACGTCGTACGGCAAATCGCGGCGCGCGATCCGGCCGTTCCGGTCATCAATATTGTGACCCACAACGACAACGACTATACGAATCCCAACGACCGCGTGCCGCGCAATTTTCTGCGTTCGCTCGATGCGATCGCCGTCGCCTGCGCACGCGAAGGCATCGCGTTGAAGGGAGCGACGATGGCCGACGTAACCGATCGGGTTTTGGCGCTGAAGCAGGCGGCGAAGGAAATCGAGACGGTCGGCATCATTCACGGCCGTCGATCTGCCGCCGCAAGCGGCTGAGACCGGAGGATCATGGCACAAGATCGCCCCGTCGCGCTCGTCACCGGCGCGTCCGACCCCGAAGGGGCCGGCAATATCGGCTATTCGGTCGCCGAGGCTTTCGCTGTCGATCACAGCGTGCTGCTCGCCGATCTGCGCGACCCGTCGGCCAGTGCGGCACGACTGGGCGCTTCGGCGTTCGCGATCGCGGGCGACGTAACGCGCCTCGACGATTGCGAAAAGATGGTCGCGGCAGCGGAAGCACAAGGTCCGCTCAAGGTTCTGGTCCACGCGGCGGGCATTACGCGACCGGCGACGCGGATCGAAAACCTCGATCCCGCCGAATGGGACCATGTGCTGCGTACCAATCTCACCTCCGCCTTCCTGATCGCGCGTGCGGCGATCCCCACCCTCAAACGCGCGGGCGGCGGGCATATCGTGCTCGTCTCCTCGCGCGCAGGCCGTACCCCCTTCGCGATCAGGGGCGTGTCGCCCGTCGCGACCAAGGCGCATTACGCCGCATCGAAGGCCGGGATCATTTCGCTGACGCGTGCTTTGGCGCTGGAACTCGCCGCCGACGGCATCAAGGTCAATTGCGTGGCGCCGGGCCCGGTGAAAACGCGCATCATGCCCAAGGAATCGTATCAGGCGGCGGCGGCATCCGTGCCGCTCGGCCGGATGGCGGAACCGTCCGAAGTCGCCTCGGTCGTGCGCTTCCTGTGTTCGGACGCGGCGAGCTACATGACCGGTGCGATCTTGGACGTCAACGGCGCGCAGGTTCTGTCGTGACCGCAACGTCCGCCGAGACGATCGCGCAAGCGCTCGCCCTTCTACGGCCCGATCTCGCCACGACGATCGACAAAGCGCTCGACCGCGCGCCCCTCGAATGGAATCGCGAAACCGGCCGGCCCGATCTGTTCGGCATTCCCGATCGTCTCGCCTATCTCAACTGGGCGCATCTGGGCGCCACCACCGCTGCCATCGAGGCAGCGAATGCCTGGGCGATGAAGCGGCGCGCCGAACCGTGGCGCATCGAGCGCCGCGATTATTTCGATGAAGTCGAAGCCTGCCGCGTGCTGTATGCGGGTTTGATCGGGACCGATGCATCGAACATCGCGCTTGTCCCCGCCGCGAGCTACGGCATCGCCGTCGCCAAATCGATCCTTGCGAACACGACGCCCGGGCGGATCGTCGTGCCGGAGGGCGAGCACTATTCCAATTTCTACGCATGGCGCCGCCTGACCGCCCTGCCCGGCTGGTCGATGGAAATCGTGCCCGTCCCCGACGACGGCGATTGGACGCGCGCGATGATCGCCGCCATCGGCGACGGCAAGGACATCGCCATCGTCGGCGCGCCGCCCTGCCATTGGACCGATGGTGCGCGCCTCGATCTGCCGGCGATTGCGGCCGCCACGCGCAAAGTGGGCGCCAAGCTGGTCGTCGACGCGACGCAGAATGTCGGCGCCGATGCCGTCTCGCCGATGGCGGCCGATCCCGATTTCCTGGCCGTGTCCGCGTATAAATGGCTGCTTGGGCCCTATGGGCTCGCGTTCCTTTACGTCCACCCGCGCTATCACGCCGCCGCGCCGATCGAGGAACACAGCTACCATCGCGCGGGCGCCACCGGCCGCGCGACCAAGGTCGAATACACCGACGACTACGCGCCCGGTGCGCGTCGTTTCGATGCGGGGCAACGCTCCAATTTCGCGACCTTGCCGCATGCAGTCGCGGGGCTGGCGCAATTGCTGCTGTGGACGCCCGCCGCCATCCAATCCGCGTCGCATAGCGTTGTCGCGGCGATCGAGGCGGCGGCGCAGGCGCGCGGCTACGCAACAACCAAGGGCCCTCGCGCGGGCGCCAATATCACGGCACTCCGCCGCGAAGGCGGCTGGCCCGCCGATATCGGCCCAACCCTGGCCAAACGCGACGTGCATATCAGCCTGCGCGGCGATTCCCTGCGAATTAGCCCGTCGCTCAACAACGGCCTGCGCGACGTCGGGCGCCTGTTCGACGCTTTGCCGCGATGAAGAAAATCCCCCTACGCGCCATGCCGCCGCCGGCCGCACGCGACGGCGAACTTGCCTGGCAGTTGGCGTGCCTTGCCGCCGATACGCCCAAAGGCGGCGGCGATGCCGCACGGATGGCGAGTTGGCGCGTGCTCGACAGCTACGGCGTGGCGATCGGCGGCATTGCCGACAAAACGGTCGCCACGATGCGCAGGCAAGCCTTGCGACGCGCCGATCCGTCGGGCGCGCTGCTGTTCGGATCGACCGCGCGCGTGGCGCTCGAAGATGCCGCCTGGGCGAACGGGGCGGCGCTGCGTCTGCGCGATATGCACGACATGTTCGTCGCCGCCGAATATGCCCATCCCAGCGACGCGATTCCCGCCTTGATGGCGGTCGCACAAAGCCGCGGGCTCGACGGAGCGGCGCTGATGCGCGGCATCGTCGCGTCCTACGAGATCCAGATCGCGCTATCGAAAGCGATCTCGCTTAACCGCCACGGCATCGAGCCGATCGGGCATCTGGCCCCGTCGATCGCCGGCGGGATCGGCGCAATGCTCGATCTGCCGACCGAGACGATCCACGTGGCGATCGAGCACGCGGTCCATCTTTGCGTTTTCGCGCGCCGCACGCCGGTCGGGCGTAAATCGGATTGGCGCGTCGTCTGCGCGCCGATGGTCGCCAAGCGTGCGGTCGAAGCCGTGACGCTGGCGCAGGATGGATTGCTTGCGCCTTCGCCGGCCTATGAAGGGCCGCAAGGCCTGTTCGCCCGCTTCCTCGGCGGAACGGATTTCGCGGCCGAGATCGAGATTCCAGAGGCGGCGGATTGCGGCCAGGCGCTACGCGTCAGCTTCCCGAAGGTCCACGAGGCGCAGTACCAGAGCCAGGCGATGATCGATCTCGCCTTGCGGCTGCGCCGCGCGATTCCCGATTGGCGCGACGTTGCGAAGATCGAAATTCTTACCAGCCAGCATATCCACAGGGCGACCGGTACGGCATGGCGCGTCGGGGCGGCGCCGCGCCCGCGTCTCGACCACGATCTGTCGCTGATCGTGGCAAGCATTTTCGCGACCGGCGGTCTGGCGAAGCCGCGCGACGCCGATTTTGCCTCCCGGCCGGAGATCGTCTGGCTGACGGATCGGATCGCGACCATCGCGGAGGATTCTTGGTCGGCGCGCTCGCATCTCGACGACCCCGCCCGGCAATCATTCGGCGGCACCATGCACGTCGTCCGCGCCGACGGATCGGAACACACGGAGACGATCGAGTGGGCCGATCGGCACCCCAATCGCGGGCAGCCCTGGGGCGAGCGGGATTACGTGGCGCGCTTCGCCGATCTTGCCGCACCCTTCGCCGCATCGAACGACATCGAGGATTTCATCGAACGGTGTCTACGCCTTGCAACACTCGACGCGACGGCGATTTGGAATTTCAATTTGAAGGCCGCACCGGGCCCAAGTGCGATCTAGATCGAGGTCCGGATGGTGGGCGCGACGGGGATTGAACCTATGGCCCCGACCATGTCAGTGCACGCGAACAGCGCTCATATTCATTAGGTTAGAGATAGGGTTTCCCGCAGATCGTGCGTCGACCTGCGGGAAACGGCGACGCGGCGGCCCCTCGCGAGGCCGCCGCACTTTCTTCCCGACGAGATCAGTTCGCGCGTTCGCGGCCTTCGGCTTCGACCGCCTTCAACGCCGCGTTGGGTGTCGCGTCGCCGCGCGCGACCTTCTGCACTGCGACGTTGAGATCGCTATACAACGCGGCGACATTGCATTGCGGCGGCGGGAAGGTCGCGTTCGCCCCCCAGCCCTTCGCGATCTCGTGCATCCACGCATTGGCGGGCGCGGCGAGTTCGGGAAGCGCCAGCACCGATTTGCGGAACGGCACCTGCCCGCCCTGGACCGTCCATTTGGCAGCGGCTTCCGCCCCGGCCATGAACGCGACGAAGGCGCCCGCTTCGCGCTGGCGGGGCGAACCCTTCCACACCACCGACGTCCAACCGTCGAGGATATACGGGCCCGGCTTCTCGCCGGTCCAGCTCGGCCACGGCAGAACGCCGACCTGGCTGCGGTCGAACACCGCGCGTTCCTGGATGCTCGCCACGCGGCTGGTGCCGCCGACGGTGATCGCCTGGCGCCCGCCGATGAACAATTCCTGGCTGTCATCGCTGGTCTGCGCCAGGGCTTCGCGCGAGGTGGCGCGCTCGGTGATGAAGTTCGCTGCCATCTGAATCGCCTTTTCGCCCGCGGGCGTGGCGAGAACCGGCACGCATTTATCGTCGAAGATGCGCGGCTGCTGATCGACGATCCCCACGAACGCCAAAGGCTGCGAGGCGCCGTCGCGCGACAGCGGGAAGCCGAGCCCCCAGGTCGTGCCGCCGGCACTCTGCGCGGTCAGCTTCTTGGCGGCCACGAGCAACCCGTCCCACGTGCGCACGTCGTTCGGCGTAACCCCCGCCGACGCGAACATATCCTTGCGATACAGCAGCGTGTTCGACAACAGCATGATCGGTGCGGCCAGGATGCGGCCGTTCTGCGTCACCGCATCGAACGGCGCCTTGGTGACGTAGTCGTCCCATTCCGCCGCACCCCAGCTGCCGAACGCGGTCTGGCGCAGATCGGCCGCCACGTCGGCGGAGAACGGCAGAACGAGGCTCGGATAGTTGATCCAGGCGATATCCGGTGCCGTGCGCGTGCTGGCCGCGATCGTAAATTTATTCGCGATCTGGTGCCAGACCTGCGGCTCGACGCGGATCTTGATCGTCGGATTGCGCTTCTCGAACTCCTCGATCAATTCGCGCAGCACGCGCTCACGCGGCGTGTTCTTCGCGGGATCGAGGAAGCTCCACATCGTCACCGTCGTTTGCGCCGCCGCCTGACCGGCAGTGACGAGTGCGGCGGCCAACGCGGCGGCCGCGATCATCCTTCCTTTGTAAGACATGTTCTTTCCTCCCTGTTTTATGGGTTGTAAACGGCGCATCGGGCGATATAGGTCTCGTCGAGGTCGAGGCCGAGACCGGGTTTGTCGTCGACGGAAAGCCGCCCATCGGCGAGCGCGAAGCCGCCCGACGCCAGCGCCCGAAACGCCGGGTTCGACGCGGCCGGATATTCGAAGATCGCCACGCTGGGGCACGAAATCGCAAAATGGGCGCTCGCCGCCGCCTGCACGGTGCCGCCCCAAACATGCGGCGAGACTTCGATTTGGAAGGCGCCCGCAAGCTCACCGATCCGGCGCGCTTCGGTGATGCCGCCGCACACACCGAGATCGGGCTGGAAGACGTCCAGCGCCGATGCGTCGAGATAGGGCACGTAATCGAAGCGCGTGAAATCGTTCTCGCCGCCCGCGATCGCGCAAGGACTGGCGGCCCGTAAGCCCGCGAATTCGCGCTTGGCATCGCCGGTCATCGGTTCTTCGAACCAGCGCAGCCGTGCGCTTTCCGTCGCGCGCGCAAAGATCTTCGCTTCGACCGGACTGAACGTGCCGTGCGCATCGACCATCAATTCGATATCCGGGCCGATGGCGCGACGTGCCGCTTCGACGCGCGCGATCGACGCATCGACCGCACCGTATTTGGCACCCACGCGCATCTTGATCGCCTTGGCACCGGTGCGATCGAGATAGAGGCGAAGCTCGTCGCCAATCTTCTCCGCCGGTCCCCAGCCGCCCGACGCGTAGACGGGCAATGTCGGTTTAGTTTTGCCGCCGAGCAGACGCCAAACCGGCTGACCGGTCGCCTTGCCCAGCAGATCCCACAGCGCGATATCGATGCCGCCCAGCGCGCAGATCGACAAGCCGCGCCGGCCAAGGGCGGGCATCGCGCGGCCCGCACGCGCCGCCGCGTCGGCGCGCTTGCCGTTATAAAGCTTCTCCCACAGCCGGGTGATATCGCGCGGGTCCTCGCCGATCAGCTGCGGCCCCAGATCGCCGTTGATGATCGCGGCGATACTGGCATCGGCCGACGCGGGCGAGCCGCCGGCTTTGGTTTCGCCGATCCCGGTGATTCCGGCATCGGTTTCAATACGCACCAACACGGTCGACAGCGTTTCCATCGGGCCGTAATCGCTGACGTTCCGCTCGCCCTCGGCGACCGGGCATTCCAGGCGCTGCGCCGTAACACGCGTGATCTTCATCGTGGTCACGCCTCAATCCCGGCCAGCGATACACCGCCATCCGGTTCGAAAAAGTGGAAATGTGCCGGATCGAAGGTAAGGCGAACTTTGTCGCCCGGCTTGAGATCGGCGTTGAGATCGGCGCGGCAGGAAAGCTGCGCTGAACGGACAGCCGCGTAGACGACCAATTCGGGGCCGACGAGTTCGACCTGCTCGACGATTGCGGACACGCCCGTATCGTCGCGCGTCGCTTTGATCGCTTCGGTGCGGATACCCAGCACGGCCTTGCCGGCGCGCAGATTCCGCCAACGCTTTTCGTCGGCCAGATTCAGCGTCAATCCATCGGCGACGAAGTTCGCCTTGCCGTCCTTGGCCGCGATCGCGCCATTCACGAAATTGATTTCGCGTTCGCCGACGAAATTGGCGACGAACATGTTCGCGGGGCGGTGATAGATCTGGTTGGGCGTGCCGTATTGCTGCAAATGGCCCTGATCGAATACGGCGATGCGCGTGGACATGGTCAGCGCTTCGGCCTGATCGTGAGTCACGTAGACGATCGTCGATTTGATCCGGTCGTGCAGCGCCTTGATGTCGCGCCGCATACGGATGCGCAAACGCGCGTCGAGATTCGACAGCGGTTCGTCGAGCAGGAACACCTTCGGATCGCGCACCATCGCGCGGCCCAACGCGATGCGCTGCTGCTGGCCGCCCGAAAGTTCCTTGGGATAGCGCGCAAGCAAGGCCGCCACGCCCAGGCTTTCGGCCGCCGCCTCGACCTTCGTTTTGATCTGCGTTTCGTCGAACGCCCGGCCGCGCGCGCGCAACGGGAAGGCCAGATTTTCGAACACCGTCATATGCGGATAGAGCGCGTAGTTCTGGAACACCATCGCGATGTCGCGCTTGTCGGGCGATAGGTCGTTAACCCGTGCACCCCCAATGGTGATGTCGCCCGAATCCGCGTCGAGCAGGCCGGCAAGAAGATTGAGCGTCGTCGACTTGCCCGAACCCGAGGGCCCCAGCAGCGAGACGAACTCGCCCGACCGGATTTCGAGATCGAGCCCGGCCAATGCCGCAACCGGCCCGAACGCCTTCCGGACACGCGAGAATCGTACGTCGGTCATCTTACCCCTCAACCCTTGACGCTGCCGCCGGTCACGCCGGAGACGAAGTATTTTTGGAAAATCACGAAGATCAGGATGATCGGCGCGATCGACACCATCGAGGCCGCGAGCAGCGGCCCCCATTCGCGACCGAAGAAGCCGAGATAGAAATAGACGGCGACCGGCAGCGGCCTGACGGCTTCGGCCGACGTCATCACCACCGCGACGACGAAGTCGTTCCACGCCGCCGTCAGCACGAACAGGCCCGATGCGATCAGGCCCGGCCCCGCCAATGGCAGGATCACGCGGCGCAACGCATCGAACCGGCTATAACCGTCGATCATCGCGGCGTTTTCAAGCTGGCGCGGGATCGTGTTGAAATAGCCGAACATGATCCAAATCACGATCGGCAATTCGTAGGCGGTGTAGAGCAGGACCAAGCCCGTGCGCGTGTCGAGCAGGCCTAGATTGGCGATCAGCGTATAGGTGGGCACCAACAGCGACGCGATCGGGATCGACATCACCGTCACGACCGCGAGCATCACCAGATTGCGGCCCGGAAAGGCGAAGCGCGAGAGCGCGTAGCCAGCGAAGGCGCCCACCGCCAGACACAGCGCCACCGTCGCCGCCGAAACGATCGCGCTGTTCGCCATATAGTGGAACAGCTGATTTTCGATCAGCGTTTCATAGTGCGCGAACGTGACTTCCGACGGAATCAACTCGGGCGGCACTTGCAGGATGCGGTTGGCGGGTTTGAGCGACGAGCTCAACCCCCACAGCAAAGGGGCGAGCGCGAACAGCACGATGATCGCGTTCAGCAGGAAATCGCCGATCTTGCGCAGGCGGATGACGCGGACGTAGCTCACCGCAACTTCTCCGTCGGTTTGAACAGCTTCACCAGCAGCACGATCATGCAGACATTGATCAGGAACACGACGAAGGACAGCGCGTTGGCGCGGCCCAGCGCGTAATCCTCGAAGCCGAGCCGGAACGTGCGCAAGGCCACCGTCTCGGTTTTATTGACCGGCCCGCCGCCGGTCAGGATCAGCTGGAACGTCAGCGAATTGACGAAATGCATCAGCAGGCGCACGAGCGTGATCAGCATCGGCGTCTTGAGCAGCGGCAGCGTCAACCGGCGAAAGCGATACCAGGGGCTTGCCCCATCGACGCGCGCGGCGGCGTAAAGCTCCAGCGGAATGCTTTTGAGGCCCGCGAGCAGCATGATCATCGCGAAGGCCGCGTCGCGCCACACGGCGTTGTAGATGAGTGCGGCCATCGCCGACGACGAGTCCGCGAAAACGCTGAAATCGGCGATGCCCAGCGGCCCGAGCACGGTCTGCGGCACGCCCGAATCCTGTGACAGGACCCATTTGAGCAGCAGTGAGCCCACGAGCATCGAGATGACGTAGGGCACGAGCACGACCGCGCGCATGAACACCGCGACGCGACCGTCGCGTTCGAGATGTAGCGCCAGCGCGAAGCCGACGACGAAGGTCAGGATCAACGAGCCGAAGGCGAAGACGGCCGTCACCGCGAAGCTGTTCAACACCGCAGGCGAGGTCAGCACCGACAGATAATTGTCGAAGCCGACGAACCGGCCGACCTGGAAGAACCGCACCGAGTGGAAGCTGTAATAGAGCCCCACCGCCAGCGGCACGAAGACGAACAGAAATTCGATCAACAGAGCGGGCGCCACCAAACGCAGCGCGAATGCATCCGCATCCGCCCGCGAAGCGCCCTTCCGTCGGCGTTGAAACCACGCCCGCATCTCTCGAAATTCCTCCCTCTTCCCTTATGTCTCAAATAATGAGATACTTGTTTCATTAATTGAGATATGCGAATGTTGCTCCATGCAAGGCGAAAGTCAAGCGTTCCGTTCCCCCACTAGCCGCAGCGATTCGCGGCGCGGAGACGCTATGACGCAAAACGACCCCACCAGCGGGAAGCCAGGAACGCCCTATGCCGGCACGGCCTTGAAGGCGTTGTCGGTGTTCGACGTGATCGCGCGTTCGGATCGTCCGATCGCGTTCAAAGATCTGATCGAGCCGTGCGGCCTGCCGCGCGCGACGCTGCATCGGATGCTGAGCGCGCTGACCGAATCCGGTCTCGTGCGCTACGACCCCGACCAGCGCACCTATTGGCTGGGCATGCGGCTGATCGACCTTGCCGGCAAAATCTGGGAGCGCATCGATTTCTCCGGCGCCTTCGCGCGCGAACTCGATCGCCTGCGCAAGCTGACCGGCGACAACGCGCAGATCGCCGCGATCGAAGGTTTCCAGATCGTCTATGTCGACGAACGTGATTCCTTCGACGAGATCCGCCTCTATTACATGAAGGGCCGCCGCCACCCTGCCTATTGCACGGCGATGGGCAAGGCGATCCTCGCCTGTCTCGATGCGGCCGAGCTGAAGCGCCTGGTCGGCGCCAACGCGATGACCGCCTATACGCCGCGCACGATCACCGATCTGCCCGCGTTGCAGAACGAGCTTGCCTTGACGCGCGAGCGTCAATACGCGATCGACGACGAGGAATTGGAAGTCGGGCGGCGCTGCGTCGCCGCCGCGATCCTCGACCATCGCAACCAAGCGATCGCCGCGATCGGCCTGACCGGTCCCGCCGATCGGATGAGTGTGGCGCGCTGCCATGAATTGGCGCCCGAGCTGATCGCCGCCGCCAACCGCATCACGATGTCGCTGCGCCGGTTGGGCGATGCGGGCAGCGTCGAGCGCGCCGCGATCGACAAACCCGCCGATCCGCGCGTTTCCTGCGCCTTCCCGGGTACAACCTTCATCGGCGATTCGCCGGTGTGGGATACGCGCGCGCGGCGCTTGCTGTGGGTCGATATTCTGGCGCCCGCGATCCATTCGGGCGATCCGAAAACCGGCATCGATACGACGACATTGATGCCAAGCCTCGTCGGCTCGATCGTGCCGCGCGAAAAAGGCGGCCTCGTCGCGGCGATGCAGACCGGTCTCGCTTTCGTTTCCGACAGGGCCGAGGTGACGCCGATTGTCCACCCGGAAGCCGACAAGCCGCCCAATCGCCTCAACGACGGTAAATGCGACAGCCGAGGCCGGTTCTGGTTCAGCTCGATGAGCATGCAGCGCGAACCGGGCAAAGGCGCGCTCTATCGCCTCGATCCCGATCTGAAGCTCGTGACGGTCGAAACGGGATTGACGATCTGCAACGGACCCGATTGGAATCTCGCCGATAACCGGATGTATCTGACCGATGCGATCCGCAATCGGGTGCTCGTCTATCCGTACGATTCCGCGACCGGCGCCATCGGCACGCCCGAGATTCTCACGCAGCTTCCCGAAGACGGTGGTGCGCCCGGCGGGCTCGCCATCGACCTCGAAGATCATATCTGGACGCCGATGTGGGACGACGGCGAGGTCCTGCGCATTGCGCCCGACGGTAAAATCGTCACGCGCATCCATGTGCCCGCCTTGAAGCCCGCCAGCGTCGCCTTCGGCGGCGACGATCTCGGCACGCTTTACGTCACCTCCGCCCGTATTCGCATGTCGGCCACCCAAATCGAACGCGCCCCGCTAACCGGCAGCGTGTTCGCCATCCGCGCCGGTGTGCGCGGCCGTCCCCCCAATCGATTCGCCGGATAGAAGGGCAATAGGGAGAAAACGATGTCGTTAGGTTTTCGCGTCGCCGTCGGGCAATTCAAAGAAGTGACGCCGGACGATCTTTCGTTCTGCAAGCAGCTCGGCGTCACGGGCATCACGATCAATCGTCCCGATTTCGAAGCGCCGTCCTGGCGCACGTTCCTGGGCAAGCACTATCCCTATGGTCCCGCCGATTTCAACAAATCGGCCAAATGGGATTTCATGGATCTGCTGAATCTGCGCCGCCGGATCGAGGATTTCGGGCTGAAGCTCGAAGCGATCGAGAACGTGCCCTATCATTTCTACGACAAGGCGCTGATCGGTGCCGAAGGCCGCGACGCGCAAATCGAAAATTATTGCGAGACGCTGCGCAATCTCGGCCGCGCCGGCATCAACACGCTCGGCTACCATTTCTGCCCCAATCTCGTCTGGCGCACCTCGACCGCGCGGCCCGCGCGCGGCGGCGCAGGCGTGACCGCCTTCAACTACGACGATGCGCGCCACGCCCCCGTCACCCATGGCCGCGAGATCGGTGCGGCGGAGATGTGGGAGAATTTCGAGTATTTCATCACCCGCGTTCTACCGGTCGCCGAGGAAGCCGGCGTGCGCATGTCGCTGCACGCCGACGATCCGCCCGTCCCCACGCTGGGCGGTGTCGCGCGCATCATGAACAGCCTCGACGGTTTCCGGCGCGCCATGAAGATCGGCAACAGCCCTAATCACGGCCTCACCTTCTGCGT
Source organism: Pseudomonadota bacterium (assembly GCA_020161965.1). GTDB lineage: Bacteria > Pseudomonadota > Alphaproteobacteria > CACIAM-22H2 > CACIAM-22H2 > Tagaea. The sequence continues at coordinate 1,376 of JAIUNH010000017.1, read as the reverse complement.
GGGCACCTGGGGCCAGATGGGCGGCGAGACCGTCTACGAAGCGCTCGACGAATTCAGCCGTCAGAAACGCGCCTTCTATCTGCACATGCGGAACATAAAGGGCTCGGTGCCCGATTTCTCCGAATGCTTCATCGACGAAGGCGATCTCGACGTCGTGCGCATTCTGCGCATTCTGAAGACCAACGGCTTCGACGGATTCCTGATCGACGATCACGTACCCCAAATGACGGCCGACACGCCCTGGGGCCATCGCGGCCGCGCCTTCTCGACCGGTTATCTGCGGGGCTTGTGCCGGGGCATCGAGGAAGCGGAACGCGCGGCGCACTAAAGTACCGATCGGCGCATCATCGAAACGGTGGGCGTTACGGCGCCCGCCGTTTCCGCAATCGCGGCCAGTATCCCGATTTCGAATATTCAGGAGGTCCGGATGGTGGACGCTACAGGGATTGAACCTGTGACCCCTACCATGTCAAGGTACGCGGACAGCTTGTGAATTCAATCGGTTATAGATGGGGTTTCCCGCAGATCCGCCAATGAGCTGCGGGAAACCCCGTCAGTTGTAACGTCGGCAAGCGATTGCAACGAGGAAGCTCAAAGCTTCATATCTGCGTCAGCCGCGAAGAAGCAGAACGCATATGTTCCCGATCGGCAGACGCGACAAGGATCGTCTCGATCCCGGCGGCAGCAACAGCCGCGATGACATCCGGCCCCGCCCCAAGCCAAACAACCCGCCGCCCTAATCGCGCTGCCGCGATCGCGACGGCGGGACTTGCCGCGACGGCACATTCCGCGTCGCGCCGCGCCAAGTTCAAAAACCCACGATCGATTTCGGCCGGATGGAGCACGACGTCGGTATCCTGAAGGAGGCGCACCGCCCGCAGCGTCAACATGTCCGGATCGTCAGGCATAGCCACGAAGCCGACGCGTCCACGCGGCGACGCGGCCCCCAAAAGTGCATGATCGAGTTCGCGAACCGCCCCGGTTTCGTCGCCCGCCATCGCACGGGCGGCGGCAGGCCCGCTTAGAATTCGGTCCCAAAACGACCGCCGTACACCAAGATCGGGAATCGCGCGGGCCACGCGGGCGCGCAACCGCCCAGCGAAATCCGCCAAACGACCGATGGCGACGGGTACGGCGAGTTCGATCCGCGTGCGCAGGTGGCGCGCGAGTACGGGCGATGTACCCGATGTGCAAATCGCGATCGTCACAGGGTCGCGATCGACGATCGACGGCCAGAGGAAATCGCAGAGTGCCGGCCGATCGACGACATTGACCGGCACCTTCGCGGCGCGCGCGGCATCGGCAACGATCTCGCCTTGCGCCGGATCGGCGCAAACGACGAGAACGGCGTCGCCGATCTCGTCGAATAGATCGAC
>JAIUNH010000016.1 GCA_020161965.1 Pseudomonadota bacterium | reverse complement strand
GGTCATTTCGTTCACGCGCGCGACAGGATCCAAACGCCGGCGCAGATCGTGGCGATCCCGGCGATTTTCATGGCGGACAACGGCTCGCCCATGAACCACCAGGCGATCAGTGCGTTGACGACGTAACCGATGGATAGCATCGGATAGGCGAGGCTCACATCCACGCGGCTTAGCACCAGCAGCCAAACGCCAACGGAAACGACGTAGCAAAACAGGCCCAACGCCACGAACGGGTTCGTGCCGACCTGCCAGCCGATCGGCAGCAGATTCGCCATGGCGAAATCGAAATGGCCGATGCGCGTCATCCCCGCCTTCAGCGCGAGCTGAGCTGCGGCGTTGAGCAGGACTCCGGTCAGGATCAGCGGCAGATATTGGACCATCAGGGCGTTTGATTGGCGATCGGGCGGTTAACGATCAACATAAAGCGGCGCGTACGCGCGAGTTCGGTGAACCTAGCCCCGACCGCTTCCTTGACTTCCGATTCGAATTGCAGCGGGACGATCATATAGACCGTCCGGTCCGCCTGCCAGCGGCGCCACAATTCCTCAGGATCGCCGAACATCCAGGCGGACGTATCCTCCCATTCGCGGCCGAAATCGAGCTCGCCCGACCATTGGAAGACCGAGATGCGTCGGCCGAGATAGACCGGCATATCCTGCGGATAGGCGCGGAAGGCGATCACCTCGTCCGTCGGCGCTGCGACCGCGTTGATCGCCTGCGCGATCGGCTTGGCCGAGCGCGGCTGCAAATTCGCCATCGTCGCGTCCACGCCGTGCAGGAACACGGCCGAGGCCACACACGCCACCGCGAAGGCGGCGGTCAGCGACCGGCGTTGTGTCCAGATCAGTGCGGCCAGCGTGGCGATCCCGCCCAAGGCGAGCCACGGCAAAGCCGGTGCGGCATCGGCGACATCCAGCGCCGTATCACCCGAGAAGAACCGCGCATGGCCCAATGCCACGACGATCGCCGCAACGGCGAGTGCCGCCGCCAGCCCCGCGACCGTCAGCAACGCGACGCGCAGCGACTTCGCCCCGGTGTCGAGCGCCACGGCGACGTAGCGCCCGGCGAACACCGCGACGGGCACGACGATCGGCGTCACGTACGGAATGAGCTTCGAATCCGACGCCGAGAAGAACAGGAAAATCGCCCAGAACCACAGCGCCAGGAAAAGTTCGTCGCGCCAATTTTCCGTTCGTGCCGCGATGGCGCGCAGATTGCCCCATAGCGACTGGAACACGATCACGGTCCAGGGGAAGAAGCCGAGCACCATCACCGCCGCGAAGAACCACCAAGGCTGCGTGCGGCCATGGACGGTGCTGGTGAAGCGTTCCCAATGTTCGCGGATGAAATAGAAATGCCAGAACTCAGGCGACTTGATCCCGACCGCGACATGCCACGGCACCGTCAGCACCAGGAACAGGATCAAACCCTGGATCAACTTCACCTGCAGCAGCAGGCGCCAATTCCAGGTCAGCACGATCCATAGACCGATAACCAGGGCGGGCAGCACGATGCCGATCAGGCCCTTGGTCATCGTCGCGGCGGCGGCCGCGACATACATCGCGTAAAGCCAGCGCGAACGCGACGCACTGCCTTCGGGCGCCTTGACCGCGAATAGGAAGGCCATGAAGCCGAAGCTCATGAACACGCCGACGGGCACGTCGAGCAGGATCACCCGCGACAGCGCGAACCACAGCAACGTCGTCGCCATGATCGTGGCGGCGAGCCAGCCGGTGCGCCGGTCATGGACCAAGCGGCCCGTGGCGTAGGCGATGACCACGCCGCCGGCCGCCATCAACGCCGTGGCGAGGCGCAGGGCGAATTCGGTCAGGCCGAACAGATGGATGAAGCCCGCTTGCATCCAGTAGAACAGCGGCGGCTTGAAAAAGTACTTCACGCCGTTGATGCGCGGCGTCACCCAGTCGCCGGTCGAGAAGATCTCGCGGCCCAGTTCGGCGTAGCGCGCTTCCGACGGCACGGCCAAAGGCCGCGCGCCCAGAAACAGCAGGAAATAGGTCCCCACGATCAGGGCGACCAGCAGCAGGTCGATCGTCCAGGTCGGGTCCCGCGGGGCGGCCGAAGCCGGGGTCGAGGGGGGCTCTTGCGCCGCCGGGGCGGGTTGGTCCACAAGCATGGGGCTTGGTACGCCCCCGGACGATACCGCTTCAACCCCTATTTTTTGGACCCGTCATGGCCCTGGTTCCCAAAGAAACCCTGCATTCGGCGGCGGAAATCGCCGCGCGCGTCGAGGCCCTGGCGGGCGAAATCGCGGTCAAGCTGCCGGGCGATTTCACGATCATCTCGGTGCTGAACGGCGCTTTCGTGTTCACGGCCGATCTGATGCGGGCCTTGGCCAAGCGCGGCGTCCACCCGCGCGTCGAATTCGTGAACCTGAAAAGTTACGGCGACGCGACGACCAGTTCGGGTCAGGTGCGCGTCACCGGCACCCTGCCGGAGGATTTGAAGGGCCGTCCCGTGCTGCTGATCGACGATATTTTGGATACGGGCCGCACGTTGTCCTTCGCCAAGCAATTGCTGGAAGGCCTGGGCGGCGCGCCGGTCAAGATCGCGGTCTTCGCCGACAAGCCTGCGCGCCGCGTAGTGCCGCTGGAAGCCGATTTCGTCGCGTTCAAAATCCCCGACCGCTTCGTCGTCGGCTACGGCCTCGACCACGCCCAGCAATGGCGCGGCCTGCCCGATCTCGCGACCGTCGATTAACGCTTGAACAACCGCCCGTCGACCAAGGCGAGGCCAAACAAAATCACCGCGAAGCCGATGAGGGCCGGCATCGTCGGCGTTTCGCCGAGGATGCCCCAGCCCAACAGCATCGCCGAGGGCGGGACCAACATCGTGACGAGGGCGGCGTTGCCCGCCCCGTTGCGCGCCATCAACGCGAAATAGATGCGATAGGCGAGTGCGGTCGACGCCACCGCCAATGCGATCACCGACGCGATCACCTCGAGCGACGGCATTGGCAGCGTCCACGGCTTGTCGACGACCAGCGCCGTGGGGATCGCGAGCAGGCTGGAGCCGATCAACTGCCCCGCCGCCGGCACGACCGGCGAGAGCCCGCGAAAGCGCCGCGCCCACATCAACGCGATCGCGTAGCTGAACGTCGCGCCGAGGAAGGCGAGTTGCGACAAGCCGGCCGTGCCCAGCCCGCTCAACGCTTCGGGCCCGATCAACAAGCCGACGCCCGCGATTCCGACCAATACGCCGGCGAGGCGCAAGCCCGTCAGCTTTTCATCGTCGGTCACGAAATGCGCCAGCAGGATCGTCCACAACGGCGTGGTCGAGTTGACGATGGCGGCCGTGCTGATGCCGACTTCCTTTTGGCCCCAAAAATTAAGGCCGAACGGAATGATGTTGTTGAGGAAGCCCATCACCAAACACGCGAACCAAATATGTCGCGGAATGGCGAGGCCTTGGATCCGCAGCCACAGCAACAACGCCAACGCCGCAAGGCCGACGCGCAGCGCGACCATCGTGAAGGTCGGGATCGCCGCGACCGCGATTTTCGAAAACAGAAACGCCCCGCCCCACAAGAGCGAGAGGGCGATCAGCATTGCCCAGGCTTTGCCGTCGAGATTCATCGGGGGGTTTTGCGGCGAAGCAAGGCGGCGCTCCACCCGCTTCTTGCGCGCGAAATCAAGTGACCGAGATGCCGCGTGCCGCGACGGCCGATTTGAACGCGGCGAAACGGCCGCGCAGATCGATGATCGCAGGCATGTCATGCGCATAGGCGCCGTCTTCGATGCGCTGTTCGATATCGGCTGCGAGTGCGGCGAGCGACGTGGCGCCGAAACTGCCGGCCGCACTTTTCAGCGAATGCACCGCGCGATGCATCGCCGCGGTATCGCCTTTCGTCTCCGACAGCGCTTCGAACTCAGTGATCTTAGCGACCGCCTCGCCATAGAAGGTGCGCAGCAGGCGCGGCAAAATATCCGCGCCCACTTCTTCGGTCAGCTGGTCGAGCGTCGCCCAATCGAATTCGGTCATGGGCGAAAACTACCCGGACCGCGTCTGGCTGACCAGACTTACTGCTGGATTTATTGGGCCGCCGCCGCCGCGACCGGCTTCTTGCCCGCGGTTTCGGCCAGATAGGCCATCGCCGCGTCCACGCCGCCCTTCTTGTGCGGCACTTGCGCCAGCGTCAGGCCCATTTCCACGCCCGCCAGCGTGCCCATCAGCATCAAATCGTTGAACGAGCCCAAATGCCCGATGCGGAACACCTTGCCCGAGACCTTCGACAGGCCCTGGCCCAGCGACATGTCGAACGCGTCGAGCACGGCTTTGCGGAACTTGTCCGCGTCGTGGCCCGCCGGCATCAACAGCGCCGTCAACGCACTCGAATACTCCTTGGGTTCCAGGCACAGGATTTCGAGACCCCAGGCGCGCGCCGCGCGGCGCGTGGCTTCCGCATAGCGATCATGGCGCGCGAAGACGTTGTCGAGCCCTTCTTCGAGCAGCATGTCGATCGCTTCGCACAACCCGTAAAGCAGGTTGGTCGCAGGCGTGTAGGGGAAATAGCCGTTGGCGTTGGCGGCGATCATCTCGTCCCACGCCCAGAACGACTTGGTCATCTTCGCGGTCTTGCTCGCTTCCAACGCCTTCTTCGAAACCGCGTTGAACGACAAGCCCGGCGGCAGCATCAAGCCCTTCTGCGAGCCCGCGACGGTGACATCCACACCCCATTCGTCGTGGCGATAATCGATCGAGCCCAACGACGAAATCGTATCGACCATCAGCAAGGCGGGATGCTTGGCGCGATCCATCGCCTTACGCACGTCGCCCACGCGCGTCGTGCAGCCGGTGGACGTCTCGTTATGGACGACCATCACGGCCTTATAGGAATGGCCCTTGTCGGCGGTCAGCTTGGCTTCGACCGCGGCCGGATCCACGCCATGACGCCAATCGCCGTCGACGAATTCGACCTCCAGGCCGAGTTTGGTCGCCATCTTGCGCCACAGCGTGGCGAAATGGCCGGTCTCGAACATCAGCACTTTGTCGCCGGGCGACAGCGTGTTGACGAGGGCCGCTTCCCAAGCGCCCGTGCCCGAGGCCGGGAAAATGATCGCGTGGCCTTCGGTCGTCTTGAAGATCGTCTTCATGCCGGCGAGCGATTTGCGGCCGATCGCGCCGAATTCCGGCCCGCGATGGTCGATCGTCGGGTTGTCGATCGCGCGCAACACGCGGTCCGGCACATTGGTCGGCCCCGGGATCTGCAGGAAATGGCGGCCGGATGCGGCGTTGCTCAGCTTGATCATGGGGCGATCCTCCAGGGCTTGATTAATTTGGTATACCAATAGACGTCATATCCGTCAATCAGGCTTTTCATGGCGGATTTTTTGGTATACCAATAAGGGATGCCGGATGATTCCACCCTCCCCATCACTTTGCCCGCCAAGGCGGTGGATGCGCTGCGCCAGATGATCTTGGACGGCGAATTGCCGCCGGGCGCGCGCCTCAGCGAGCGTGCCTTGGGCGAACGTTTGGGCGTTTCGCGCACGCCGTTGCGCGAGGCGTTGCGCATGTTGGCGAGCGAAGGCTTGGTCCGGCACGAACCCAATCGTGGTGCTGTCGTCGCCCCGCTCGATCGCGCGGATATCGAAGCGACCTTCGAGTTGCTGGCCGCACTGGAAGGTCTGGCGGGCGAGCTCGCCGCCAAGCGCATCGACGACGCGCAATTGGCCGAGATCAAAGCGCTGCATTTCGAAATGCGCGCCCATCATGCGCGCGGCGACCGCGCCGCCTATTTCCGTGCGAACCAGGACATCCACCGCCACATCGCCGCGGCGGCTGCGAACCCCGTGCTGGTCGAGACGTTCGAGCGCTTGAACGCGCGCGTCAAACGCGTGCGCTATGCCGCCAATCTTACCCAAGAACGCTGGGCCAAAGCGGTCGAGGAACACGAGCGCATGATCGCCGCGCTGGATGCGCGCGACGGCGCGGCGTTGCGCGCCATCTTGGAAGCGCATCTCGCCGGCAAGCGCCAATCCGTTCTCGCCGCCTTCGCGGGTACGGCCGAAGCCTACGACTAAGAAAAATACCCGAGGGAAGAAACATGCCGCTCGACTCCCCGCCCCGCTCCGATTTCGAAACGCGCTTGAAGCGCGAGGTCGAAGGCGACGTGCTGTTCGGCGCGTTCGATCGCGGCCGTTATGCGACCGATGCGTCGATCTATCAGATCGATCCCGTGGGCGTCGTGATCCCGCGCAACGCGGAAGCCGCGCGCATCGCGATCCAGATCGCTTCGGAAATGGGCGTGCCCGTATTGCCGCGCGGCGGTGGCACCTCGCAATGCGGCCAAACGGTCGGTGCGGCGCTGGTCATCGACAATTCGAAGCACCTCAACAAGCTGCTGTCAGTCGAGGGCGATATCGCGACGGTCGAGCCCGGTATCGTGCTCGATCATTTGAACGCGCAGCTCAAATCCACCGGGCAATGGTTCCCGGTCGACGTTTCGACCTCGGCCCAGGCGACGATCGGCGGCATGGCGGGCAATAATTCCTGCGGCTCGCGCTCCATCGCCTACGGCAACATGGTGCATAACGTGCTGGGCATCGATGCGCTGTTGGCCGACGGCACGCAGGCGCATTTCGGACCCGTCGGCGGCAATCTGGAAGGCCTGTCAGGCCCCTCGCGTTTCACCGATATCGTGCGCGCGATCCGCAATATCGCAGAACGCGAAGCGGACGAGATCGAAGCGCGCTATCCCAAGCTGCTGCGCCGCGTGGGCGGCTACAATCTCGAAACCGTCAAACCGACGGGCCACAACCTCGCCCATCTGCTGGTGGGTTCGGAAGGCACGCTCGCCTATTCGCGCGCGCTGAAACTGAAGCTTTCGCCGCTGCCCAAGCACAAGACGCTGGGCGTCGTGCACTACCCGCATTTCCGCCAGGCGATGGAGACGACGCAGCATATCGTCAAGCTCGGCCCCGTCGCGGTCGAACTGGTCGATCGTACGATGATCGATCTGTCGCGCTCGATCCCCGCTTATGCCGGCATCGTCGCGAAATTTCTGAAGGGCGCGCCCGACGCGATCCTGCTGGTCGAATTCGCGGGCGAGGACAAGGAGACGCAGGTCCGTAAGCTCAAGGACCTCGTCACGCTAATGGCCGATTTGGGTCTTCCCGGCTCGGTTGTCGAGATTCCGGACGCGGCCCTTCAAAAAGACGTTTGGGAAGTCCGCAAAGCGGGCCTCAACATTATGATGTCGATGAAGGGCGACGGCAAACCCGTCTCGTTCATCGAAGATTGCGCGGTGCCGCTCGAACACCTCGCCGACTACACCTCGCGCCTGACCGAGGTCTTCCACAAACACGGCACGAAGGGCACGTGGTATGCTCATGCCTCGGTCGGCTGCCTGCATGTGCGCCCGATCCTGAACATGAAGCAGGACGGTGCGGCCAAGATGGCGGCGATCGCCGAGGAAGCCGCCGCGCTGGTACGCGAATACAAGGGCGCCTATTCCGGCGAACACGGCGACGGGCTGGTGCGATCCCAATGGATCGCGCCGTTCTTCGGGCCGCGTTTGACCGATGCCTTCGGCGAGATCAAGAAGCTGTTCGATCCCAAGGGCGTGATGAACCCCGGCAAGATCGTCAACCCGCCGCGCCAGGACGACCGCACGCTGTTCCGCTTCAAGCCCGGCTACAAGGCGTCGCTGTTTCCCACCGCACTCGACTGGTCCGACTGGGGCGGCTTCGCCGGTGCGGTCGAGATGTGCAACAACAACGGCCATTGCCGGAAATTCGACGCCGGCACGATGTGCCCCAGCTATCGCGTCACCAAGCAGGAGCAGGATTTGACGCGCGGGCGCGCGAACACGCTACGCCTCGCCATCTCCGGCCAGCTGGGGCCCGATGCCCTCACCTCCGACGCGATGTACGAAACGATGCGCCTGTGCGTGGGCTGCAAAGGTTGCAAGCGCGAATGCCCGACGGGCGTGGACATGGCGAAGATGAAGGTCGAATTCCTTCATCACTACAAAACGCGCCACGGCCATACGATGTTCGATAAGCTCGTCGGCTATCTGCCGCGCTACGCATCGATCGCATCGAAGCTGGGACCGTTGCTAGCGTTGCGCGATAAGATCCCCGCCCTCGCGCGTCTATCGGAAACGCTGACCGGCTTCGCCGCATCGCGCTCCCTGCCAAGCTGGGCATCGAAGCCATTCCGCGCAAGCGAGGCGCAATCGAACAACGCCGAGATCGCCTTCTTCGCCGATACGTTCAACACTTGGTTCGAGCCGGAGAATGCGCGCGCCGCGATCCGCGTGCTGAAAGCCGCCGGCTACAAAGTGCATGTCCCGACCGCGAACGACGGCGGGCGGCCTTTGTGCTGCGGGCGCACCTTCCTGTCGGCGGGCTTGGTCGATGAGGGCAAGCGCGAGGCACAACGCCTGATCGACGCGATGCTCCCCTTTGCCGCGAAGGGCATTCCCATTGTGGGCCTTGAGCCGTCTTGCCTGTTCGCGCTGAAGGACGAGCTATCGTCGCTGCTGCCGGGGGCGGATGCCGCCAAGATCGGTGCGTCGGCGATGCTGTTCGAGGAGTTCCTCGCCCGCGAAGCCAAGGCCGGGCGACTGAAGCCGATCTTCAAGGCGCTGCCCGAGACACAAGCGCTCGTCCACGGCCATTGCCATCAGAAAGCCTTCGGCGCGGCTAACGCCACGCTCGATGCGCTGAAGCTGATCCCCGACATGGCGCCCAGCCTGATCGAATCCTCGTGCTGCGGCATGGCGGGCGCGTTCGGTTACGAGCCCGCGAATATCGACGCATCGAAAGCGATGGCCGAAGCCGCGCTGCTACCCGCGATCCGCAAGGCGGGCGACGACACATTGATTGTCGCCGATGGAACAAGCTGCCGCCACCAGATCGCCGATCTGGGCGGGCGCGAGGCCGTTCACGTCGCGCGTGTTCTCGACCGCGCGCTGGCTTAAGCGGATTTCTTCGCGGCGATTTCGCGCGCGGCGCGATTGGCGAGTGTTTGCCAATGGCCGAGCGAAATCAGATGGCAATGGACCGCCGCGATCCAACCCTTCTTGCGCCAGTCGAGATAGATGTCGTCGGGCAACGCATCGAATTTCACGGGGTCGACGGTGCGGAAGCCTTGCAGCGTCAAATCCTTGCCGCCGGGCAATTGCGCCTTGGCGTTGTTGTCCATCAATAGGTTTTGTTCGGCCAGCGCCTTCACGAACGCCACGGCGAAATCATGTTGGGCGTGGAAATCGCCCGAGAAGCGCAGCGCATCATCGACCACCTTGCCGGGCTTGCCTTCGGCGTCGAAGAACGGCTTGTCGCCCGTATCAGCAATGGCGTTGGCACCGGCTTCCAGGCACAGCACGAATTGCCCATCCGACGCTTGGGTGAAGATGAAGGGATAGCGGCGGATATACGCCGGGATGTAATGATCGTCGGCCCAGAAGCCTTCGGCCGTGACGAACAGGTTATGCGCGTTTTCTAGCCCCAGCACGGCGAGCGGGCCGCCTTGCGCGTTGGCCGGGAACACGATCGGATAATGACGTGCTGCGAAGGCCATCTCCGCCATGCCCAGCGGCACGAAAGACGCGGCGCGCGAGAAACGCAAATTCGACGGGGCCGCGTAGAATTTCCCCGCATGCGCGACGCGATCCACCGGGATCGGCTTCGAATAAAGCACCGGCAATTGGGCGTTGGCGGCGTCAGTCATATTTTTTCCTGCACGGCTGAATCGGGACAGCGGCAAACTACCACGGACGCGCCGTGTTTTCGCCATCTTCGCGCGCAAGCCTGCGCGTGCCAAATCCGGCCTGTCCGTGCTATGCCGTTTGGCGCTGGGGGAGTTCGCATGCGTTTTGCCGCCGCCCTATCGATGTTGTTCGCCGCGACGATCGTCGCGGCCGCACCGGCGCGCGCGACCGATTGGACGAGTGCGGGCGAAACCGCGAGCGGCAATCCCGTTTATGTCGATATCGCGGGCATGCGTTCGGCGGGCCAGATGCATACGGCGTGGATCCGCGTCGTCTATAAGGCACCGATCCAGGCCGGCAATTCGCGCGTCGCGTCGATGCAAGCGCTCGCGCATTTCGATTGCGCATCGGGCGAGAATGCCGGCATTCGCGTGCTGATGTTCGAAGACGAGGCCGGCGAAAACCTCGCCATTTCACGCGAGGAGCGCGAAGTGCGCTTCGGCATGGAGCCCGACGGCTCGGTCGGGCGCATCGCGCATGCGCTGATCTGTAAAGATACGCCTAAACCGGCTCAATAACGCTCGACCAAATCCGCGTGGCGCTTGACGCACGGGCCCAGCGCGAAATCGCGCAAAATTTTGGCCCGCGCGCGGGTGCGCATCGCGCGATAGGCGGCGGGTTTTTCCAGCACCGCCGCCACCGCATCGGCCAGACCGTCCTTATCGAAGAAATCGACCAGCACGCCCGACTTGCCGTCCTCGATCGCTTCGGGCACCGGCCCGGTGCGCGACGCGACGATCGCGCATTCGGCGGCCATTGCTTCCAACAGCGACCAGGACAGCGCGAAGGGATAGGTCAGATACACATGTGCCGCCGAAACCTGCAGCACCTTCAAATAGGTTTCGTAGGGCACGCGGCCAAGGAAATGCACGCGGCTGAGATCGAGATGGCCGCGCATCTCGGCGAGATAGCGATCCTTGTAGCTGATACCGTCCGGCGGCTTGATGCCGTAGCTGACCCCGTCGCCGCCGACGATCAGCACTTGCGCGTCGGGTACTTTCTTCAAAATTCGCGGCAACGCACGCATGAACACGTGATAGCCGCGATAGGGCTCAAGATTGCGGTTCACGAAGGTGACGATCTTCTGCCCGGCGGCGAAACGCGTGCCCGCGATTTCCAACACGGCATTCGGATCGGCGACGACGCGGTCGACATCGATCCCGTCGAAACAGGTTTCGATGCGCGGGGCGTAAACTTCCGGAAAGCGGTCGCGCTGCCATTCGGTCGGCGCCACGGCACCATCCATCGCATCGAGGGCGAGCAACTGTGCGGCCGAGCGCGCGCGCAGCCGTGCCGGCCCGTCGAAATCCGGATGGGGGAATTCGGGATCGAAACCGAAATCGCCGCCCTCGGCGCGGTAGAAGAATTCGAGATAGAGATGCAGCTTCGCAGCCGGCAGCGCGTCTTTGAGGAACAGCGATTCGCCCCAGCCGGGATTGGCGCAGATCACGTCCGGCACGAAGCCTTCGCGCGCGAGATCGAGGGCCGCGCGCGCGCACGCCTCGCCGCGCAGGATTTTTGTCTCGAAATCGTGACTCCACGGGTGGGCCGCCAGCGTCGTGCCGCGCTTGGGCGCATAGCGACGGACCATCGTGTCGCCCACCCGCCCGCCCTGCTCGATCGCCAGCGCCATCGTGCGATGCCCGCGCCGCGCCAATTCGGGGGCGAGATGCAGGTATTGGCCGGGGAAATTCTGATGGACGAACAAGATGTTCATGCCCGGCCACCCTGGCAAGACAGGCCCCTTCCCGCAAGCTTGCCTTCTGCTTCCGGGTGGGCTACATGACCCGGCCTTACGGGACACCACGACCCGCAAGGATCGATTTCGGCGGCAGCGTAGCTCAGTGGTAGAGCAGGGGAATCATAATCCCTTGGTCGGGGGTTCAAATCCCTCCGCTGCTACCAAATCGGACGTCCGGATCGGCTCATAAAGAGCGCACCGGAAAGCCGACTAAATATCTGAAAAACATGAATGATATGGAACACGCACGGCAAGCGCCATGCGTGAATGCTGGATCGTTGTGTTTCGTCGGATGGAACGGTCGCGCGGTAAATTTGGACCATTTTGGGAACACTTACCCCGACGATTACCCCCACGATACCCCCATGAACGTTAACGGCAGGGGTCATCGCGCATCCTCGGTCAACGCCCTCGTCTCCACTCAAAACGAGGGTCAAATCCATGGCCACTATCTGCAAGACACGCTGGCAAACGATCGACGGTTCTACCCGTCAACGATGGCTGGTCGAATGGCGCGACACGACCGGCCAACGCCGCCGCCGACAGTTCGAAGATCACGCCGAAGCCAAGCGGTTCCACGCCACGGTCGAGCTGGGCGTCGCCCCTTCCCCAACCGGTTCCGGCGGCGATGTCATCCGCTTTACGGACGCGGCCCTGGAGTTCATCCAGAGCCGGATCAAGCTCGGCCGCGAACCCAGCACCTGGCGCGCCTACGACCGGCATCTTCGGCTGCATCTCGAACCGTTGATCGGCGAGGAGGATGTCCGCGCCCTCCGCCGCGTCCATTTCCACGAATTGCAGGAGCGGTTGCTGGCCAAGTTGAGCCCCGCCCTCGCCAAGGCGGTGTTCGTCACGGCGCGCGCCGTGATGGCCTATGCGGTCGAACGCGAATGGCGGCTGGACGATCCCGCGAAGACCGTCCGCTTCAAGCGCTCAGGCCGCGACCAAGCGCGGATCGACATTCCGCCGAAAGCCGATATCCGCCGCTTGCTCGAAGCGTTCGGTGCAGCCGAAGTGGCAGCGGGCGCACCACCGTCGCGCGCCTTCATGCTCGTGCGCGTGGCGATCGGTACCGGCATGCGCGCGTCCGAAATACGCGGCTTGCGCGTCATCGACTTGAAGTTTGATCGCACGCCCGCGCAGATCGAGGTGACGCAGCGCGCCGATCAGTGGAAGCGGATCGGGCCGCCGAAGTCGCGCAACGGGCGGCGGACGATCCCGATCGGCCCGGATTTGGCCGCCCTGCTCCGCCGTTGGCTGCCGTTACGCCCGAACCTCGACAGCCCGCTCGTGTTCCCGACCGAGACGGGCGCCGTGATGGACCTCAGCAACTTCGAACACCGCAATTGGCGGCCGACGCTCAAGCGCCTCGGCCTCGCCGGCCCGAAGGCCGATCCTGGTTGCCGCAAATGGACGTTCCATCTGCTGCGGCACATCTATGCGAGCCAGCTGATCGAACTGGGCCTTAACCCCAAGCAAGTTCAGATGCGCCTCGGCCACGGCTCAGTGACCATGACGCTCGATGTCTACGGCCATCTCTGGCGCGACGCCGAACGCGAGCAGCAGGAGGTTGAGGCGTTCGAGGCGAAGATGCGATTAGCTTAACCGCGCATCTCCAAATCCGGAACTGCCCACTTATCATTTTCACAGAATTCCAGCACAATTCGGGGATGGCAAAACATCAGAAACCTTCCCCGAGTTCTCTACTGAAAACGATAAAAGCCTGCATAGAAAACGGCGAAAGGCTCTTGGAGGAAACGCACGATCTGGAGTTTAGGAAACCTCCATCATCGCGTTTCTTTCTCGTCATGATCGCACAGGAGGAATTCGCAAAAGCCTTCATCTTGTTTCTAGTCAGAGAGAATATCGTTCTCTTCAGTCGGCCCATCCTGCGAGCGATCAACGATCACGCATGTAAGCAGCTCGTCAGCATGATCATGGACTACATGATCATGCATTGGGATGACATTGAAGAACTCAAGATCGCCATCAAAAACGATCATGACCTAAATGGTCGCCTACCGAATGATGTCGGCAGCGCCATGGAACTGCTGCGCTATGAGAAGATCGGGCGGTGGGAGTCCAATAACTGGGTCTGGGCTGAAGATCCCAAGTATGACACGTCCGCTCTGCAAATATCCGATGGCAAAAAAGATCGCCGTAAGCAAGACGCACTCTATGTCCGAGTTGGCCCCGACGGCCGGGTTTGTAGCACACCCTCGACGATCAGTGAGGACGAGATGCACAATGAACTCGAGCGAGCTTGCCGGCACAAAAGCTTCGTTGAAGCGATACTGGATGGCAAATCTTCATCGCACCGTTACGACAAAGCGATGGCCGCATTGAAAATTCTGTTTGGGTGATTGTCCGTCATCAGAACAATCGGGACGGGTGAACTTCACTGTAATGTCAAATGATTTGGGTAGCAGTTTTAGGATCGCTCGAGTACCCGGCGGTGCCGCTCCTCGATCACGTCCCTGATCCAGTCGACATCGCACCCCTTGTCAGCGACGATGTCGCCCCCTGGCGGCATTGCGTCGAGCAGCAGCCCAACCATCGGCCTGTCATTCGCTTTGCCTAGCGTCAACACCAGCTACATCGGCGGGCTGTCGCCGACCACGCCCACAGGCTGCCAGGTACGGTGCTGTAGTCGTGGATGGCTCCGCCCCCTCGATTGCGGCAGCGGTTTGGTAGTGGCAACATCACCGGGACGGCATCGGCTTACCCGCAGCCTCCTGACAGAGGCAGGTCATATAGCCGCGGAAAACTCGGACGTAGCTTCATTTTCTCAATTGGAGAAGGCCATGTTGCGATTTGGCGCGACCATGTTCGCACTCACTTTCATGCTAGCGGCTCCGACAAATTCGGCTGAACTCCGCCTCAGTTTGGAAAACGAGCAACCACGAATACTCCTGACAGGGAGTATCGAAGCTGGTGACGCTGCAAAGCTCCGTGAACTCATCAACAGCGTCATGAATGGCCGCGACTACCAGCAAACTGGACTGGTGGCCTTCAATAGTAGTGGCGGTAATTTTCTGGAGGGCATCGAACTTGGGATGGTCCTCCGCAGAGCAGGTTGGGGTTCGAGGGTCCTAAGTTCACACTCTTGTTTGTCGTCCTGCGCTCTCGCGTTCCTTGGCGGCGCGGCCCTTAGCAATCCTGGCGGTTGGAGTTCGGATCGCGCTATCCGCACCGGCGCGAGGCTTGGCTTCCATGCGTTTTTCTCCAGATCCAACGAACCGATACCGGCGCGAGTTGGGACCGATGCTGGCCGCTTCGCGGCCAATTTACTCTACGCATATTTCGCACAGCTTGGGATCGAGCCGGCATTCGCTATCGCCACGCTTGAAATGGGTCCCCAAGACCTGCTGATCGTCAATACGCCAGAATTGTTAAAAGCCCTCGGAATTAGACTCATTGACATGCCGTCAGATTTCGACACGCGCATGACCAGTGCAGCTGCTCTCAACGTCTGCATGAACGTCACCGGATGGAACCCCGCCGGAGGCGAATGGATCGGAAATCCAGATGTTGTAGAAATCTCATCAGATCTATTTCGCCGAAAAATGCTCAAGAAAATACTAGCCCCACTCAGCAACAATCCCCGCTTCAAGCCAGGGCCAATAACTGCGGCGCTCGCCGCAGGCGAGTCGGCCGACAATGTCGAGGATTTGCGACGTGCCTATATTGAAGCAAATATCCTAGATATGGTGCCAGACGACCCAGAGAATAAGCATATTTTCATGGTCGCTGGCCTCGATAACGTCAGACATTTCAGAAGTCAGATTTGCTACGTCCTCGTCTCTAGAGATGGACAGAACAACATGTCTGCACATGTTGTTCTTACGCCTGCCGAAGACGTGTTTGGACGTTTCCAGACTCGCGGCCTCGTTCGACACGGTGGCATCATCTTTGAGATGCATCGTCTGAATGAGCCCCTTTGGTAGCCAGGGTATCGCAATGCTATAGACGGCTCAAATTTCCGGACGGGGTCTACCGCTATTTCTGGGCTACGATGAACTTGAAAATAAACGATATCTGTTGGGTATCGTGTCTGGGCTCTTGTATCTGGCACAGATTGTTGTAGTGACCGCTATATCCGCGCCGACAGCGGCGCAGCCTCGATCGGATTTGCTGCACCTAGCGCTTTGAGGATGGCGACAGCTTGGAGTCTCGCGATGCCTTCAAAAAATGGACAGCCACATATCGATTTAGCAGCTCGACAGTCTGCCTAACCTGATTTCATGTGCTTTTCGTAGGAGTCTCACTCCTGCAACTGGCGAAGCATGTCAGTCGCTGGGGCACATATTTACCGCCCCAACTGAAAGCTCGGCATTCTAACGGGCCGACATCATTGATGCCGGCCCGCCTCCAACCCCGCTGTGACAAGGAGTCCCTCTGCCAGCAGCTAGGCGATCAGTTGAGCCCGACGGGGCTCATATCGATGTCGAAATGCTGTTCCGACAGCTTCTTGATCGTGCCGTTGTCGATGAACTTCCGGATGACCGGATCGAGCTTCGCCTTCAGCGCGGCGTTGCCCTTCTTGACGCCAATGCCGACACCGCCCGAGCCCAGAATGTCGCCGCGCAAGCACGGGCCGACGAGTTCAAGCTGATCGAGATTTTGCGCCTTCTTAGCGGCGAGCAACGAGTCCTTCGACGCGAACACGATGTCCACGCGCCCGGCCTTGAGATCGAGATCGCGTGCCGCCGGCGTGCGATAGGGCCGCGCCGAGACGCTAGCAAGGTTCTTGGCGATAAAGCGCGTCGACGTGCCCGAAGCTAGCGTGCCAATCGTCGCCCCTGTGAAAGCGTTGCGATACGTCGTCATGACCTGTTCGAGATTCGCATCGGTCAGCATCTCGATGCGGTCCTGGAAGGGCAGCTTCTGCTTCACTGACGCAGTGACCGAGGCGAAATTGTAGCAAAGCCCGGCATAGGGGATCGTGAAATCGATGATCGCCTGGCGCGCGGCCGTGATGCCCAGCGCATCGATGATCAGATCGTATTTGCCGTCGTTCAATGCGGGGATCATCGCGTCGAAGGTCTGGCTTTCGATCGTGCACGCGACTTTCAGTTCGGCGCAAACGAGATTGATGAAGTCGATCTCGAAGCCCTTCAAGGCGCCTGACGGATCGGTCAAATTCCAGGGCGGGAAGCCGCCTTCGGTGACGACCTTCAGGCGGTCCTGCGCCGCCGCCGGCGCCGTCGCGGCGACGAATGCAATCGCCAAATAGGCGAAAAATCTACGCATCGTGTTTTTCCTTTCCCTGTTCACGTTGAAACGATCGATAGGAATTTCCGCATCGCGGCGGGGCCGTCGGCCGAGAACATTTCGGCCGGCGTGCCTTCGGCGCCGATCGCGCCGTTCTCGCAAAAGATCACCTTGTTGGAGACGTTGCGCGCGAAGTTCATTTCGTGCGTCACGACCAGCATCGTGCAGCCGGCCTCGGCCAGCTTCTGCATGACCTGCAGCACCTCCCCCACCAATTCGGGGTCGAGCGCCGATGTCGGTTCGTCGAACAGGATCAGCGCCGGATTGATCGCCAAGGCGCGCGCGATAGCGCCGCGCTGCTGTTGTCCGCCGGAAAGCTGCTTGGGGTAGTAGTCGCGGAATTCGTAGAGCCCGACCGAATTCAGCAGGTCCTTGCCTTGCTCGACGCATTCGGCCACTGGTCGCTTGTGAACATGGATCGGGGCTTCGATCACGTTCTCCAGAAGCGTCTTCGAGGACCAGAGATTGAAGCTCTGGAACACCATGCCGATCTTGCGACGGATCGCCTCGATGCGCGGGTTCGCGTCGCGCGCGGGCAGGCGCTTGAAGCTTTCGATGTCGATGCTGTCGCCGCCGAATTCCAGCCGGCCGGAATCCGGCATCTCCAACAAATTCAAGCAGCGCAGGAAGGTCGACTTCCCCGAGCCCGACGCGCCGACGATCGCGATCACGTCGCCGCGCGCGGCGGTGACGCCGAAGTTTTGCAATACCGTTTTCGCGCCGTAGGATTTGACGATGGCTTGGGCGGAAAGGACGGTGCTCATGCTTGTCCCTTTCATTTCGCCAACCGTCTCTCGGCGAGACGGAACAGGGCGATCATCAAAGCGTTGAAGGTCAGGTAATAGATGGCCGCAACCGAGAAGGCCGCAAGCGGGCGGAACGTTTCCGACGAAACGCCGGCGGCGAGGCCGGTGATATCCATCAACGTGATGAGCGAGGCGAGCGACGACGCTTTCACCAGGATGACGAATTCGTTGCTCATCGCCGGCAACACCACCGGTGTGGCGTACGGAATGATGATCGAGCGATAAAGCCGATAACCGCTGAAGCCGAAGCTGCGCGCGGCCAGAACCTCGCCGGCCGGCACCGACAGAATGCCGATGCGATAGACTTCGGAGATATAGGCGCTGGTCTTCAGCGACAGCGCGATGATCGCGCACCAGATCGGTTCGCGCAGGATCGGCCACAGCACGCTGGAACGCACGGCCGGGAACTGGCTGAGCCCGTAATAGAGCAGGAATAGCAACGCGATCATCGGCATGCTGCGCACGACCTGCAGATAGACCCAGGCCGCGCCGCTGAAGATCGGGCTGGCGCTGATCCGCGCGGCACAGATCGCGATCGCCAGCACCGACCCGATCCCGATGCCGCCAAAGGCGACGGCCAGCGAAACCGGAATGCCGGCGGCGATCTCGCGTGC
>JAIUNH010000015.1 GCA_020161965.1 Pseudomonadota bacterium | reverse complement strand
GCTCAAGCTCGGCCGCCCCTTGTTTCTGGAAGGCGAGCCCGGCACCGGCAAGACCGAGATCGCCAAGGTTCTGGCCGCGAGCCTGGGCCGCAAGCTGATCCGCCTGCAATGCTACGAAGGCTTGGACGCTTCCGCCGCCGTCTATGAGTGGAACTATCCGCGCCAGATGATGGAAATTCGCCTTGCCGAAGCGGGGGCGGAAAGCAAGACGACGCTGGAAAGCGAGATCTTCTCCGAACGCTTCCTCATTCGCCGTCCGCTGCTGGAAGCGCTGGCCCCCGACCCCGCCGGCCCGCCGGTGCTGCTGATCGACGAACTCGACCGCGCCGACGAGCCGTTCGAAGCCTATCTGCTGGAAGTCCTGTCGGATTGGCAGGTCACGATCCCGGAACTGGGCACGGTCAAGGCCCCCGCCCCGCCGCTGACCATCGTCACGTCCAACCGCACGCGCGAAATCCACGACGCGTTGAAGCGCCGCTGCTTCTACGCCTGGGTCGATTTCCCCGACGCCGCGCGCGAATTGCAGATCGTGCGCGCCAAATGTCCGGGCGTGGGTGAGAAGCTGTCGCGCCAAGTCGTCGGCTTCGTGCAGAAGCTACGCGGCGAGGAGCTTTTCAAGCAGCCGGGTGTGGCCGAAACGCTCGACTGGACCAACGCATTGATGGCGCTCGATCGTATCGCGCTCGATCCCGCGACGATCGACGATACGCTGGGCGCCTTGCTCAAATACCAGGACGATATCGCGCGCATCCGCGGTACGACCGCGATGAAGCTGCTGCAAGCGGTGGAAGAAACGGCCGCATGAGCGACGGCGAAGGCACGCTGGTCGAGAACATCGTGCGCTTCGCGCGGCTGTTGCGCGCGACCGGCATTCCCGTGGGCCCCGGCCGCGCGATCGAAGCCGTGCGCGCCGTGGGTGCGGCGGGTGTGGCCAGCAAATCCGATCTCTATTGGTCCCTGCACGCCACGCTGGTCAATCGCCGCGACCAGCGCGAAGTGTTCGATCAAGCGTTCCGCATGTTCTGGCGCGATCCGAAATTACTGGAACGCGCGATGAGCACGCTACTGCCGCCCTCGGCCGTCGGCGACGACAAGGGCGAGGTGGAAGAACCGCTGCGTCGCGTCGCCGAGGCATTCCACAATGTCGATCGCGCGCCGCCGGCCGCCGAACAGCAGGAAGACGAAGAGCGTTTCGACGCGGCGATGACGTTCTCCGACCGCGAGTTGCTGCAAAACAAGGATTTCGAGCAGATGTCGGCCGACGAGATCGCGCGTGCCCAACGCGCGATGGCGCGGCTCGTCTCGCCCTTCCCCATGCGCCGCACGCGCCGCCATCGCCCCGACAAACGCGGACGACGCCTCGACCATCGCGCGACGATCCGCGCGATGCTGCGTTCGGGCGGCGATATGGCGACCCTCGCTTTCAAGGCGCCGCGCGTCGAGGAGCCGCCCTTGGTCGTGTTGCTCGATATCTCGGGCTCGATGGAACGCTACGCGCGCATGCTGCTGCATTTCCTGCATCTGCTGGCGACCGATCGCGCACGCGTGCAGGTCTTCCTGTTCGGCACACGCCTGACCAACGTCACCCGCGCGATGCGCCAGAAGGACGTCGACAAGGCGTTGTCGAAAATCGCGGAGCTGGTCGAGGACTGGTCGGGCGGGACACGCATCGGTGCGTGCTTGCGCGAATTCAATTGGCGCTGGTCGCGGCGCAGCCTGGCGCGCTCGCCCACGGTGCTGCTGGTGACGGACGGGCTCGATCGCGAGGCCGGCGACGGCTTGGCGGTGGAGGCCGAGCGTTTGGCCAAATCCTGCGGGCGCCTGGTTTGGCTCAACCCCCTCTTGCGCTACGAGCGCTTCGAACCCAAATCTTTGGGGATCCGGGCGATCCTGCCGTATGTCGACGAGTTCCGCCCGGTCCATAATC
This sequence comes from Pseudomonadota bacterium, assembly GCA_020161965.1. Classification (GTDB taxonomy): domain Bacteria; phylum Pseudomonadota; class Alphaproteobacteria; order CACIAM-22H2; family CACIAM-22H2; genus Tagaea. The sequence continues at coordinate 16,863 of JAIUNH010000015.1, read as the reverse complement.
TCGACTCGCTCGAAGCGCTGGTCGCAGCCCTGGGCGAAGCCCCGCGCACGCGGGGCCGTTACGTTTGGCGAGGGATGGCCGCATGACCGAAGATGTTCTCGACCAAGCCGAGGCTTGGCGCAAGGAAGGCCGCAATGTGGCGCTCGCCACGGTGGTGACGACCTGGGGCTCGTCGCCCCGCCCGATCGGCTCGCAACTCGCCGTCGATGGCGAAGGCAAGTTCCTCGGCTCCGTCTCCGGCGGCTGCATCGAAGGGGCCGTCATCAAGGAAGCGCTCGCCGCGATCGGCGACGGCAAGCCGCGTCTGCTCGATTTCGGCGTGACGAACGAGCAAGCCTGGGAAGTCGGCCTCGCCTGCGGCGGCAAGGTCCAAGTCTTCGTCGAGAAATTGGGCTGACGCGATGGACACCACGATCCTCGACGCCTTACAGAATGCCCGCCGCGCCAAGCGGCCGGTGGCGCTCGCCACGAATTTGCGCTCCGGCGCGCAGAAGCTGATCTTCAAAGACGGCACCGAAGGCCCGCTGTGCCTCGACGTCGACATGATCATCGGCATGCAGGACATGCTGGCCCGCGACGAATCCGGCACGCTGCAAACCGGTGCCGGCCCCGTCTTCGTGCAGGTCCATAATCCGCCGCCGCGTTTGATCGTCGTGGGTGCCGTGCACATCGCCGATCCGCTCGCGCGTATGGGCGCGATGGCGGGTTTCGGCGTGACGTTGATCGACCCGCGCCGCGCCTTCGCCACGTCGCAACGTTTCGAAGACTACGCCGTCTCGACAGAATGGCCCGACGACGCGATGGCGGAGCTGAAGCCCGATACGCGCAGCGCCATCGTCACGCTGACGCACGATCCGAAGATCGACGATCCCGCCCTCGACGCCGCGTTGAAATCGTCCGCCTTCTATATCGGCGCGCTGGGATCGCGGAAGACGCACGCGGCACGCCTCGCGCGCCTCAAGGAGCTCGGCCACGACGATGCCGCGCTCGCGCGCATTCGCGGCCCCGTCGGGCTCGATATCGGCGCACTGTCGCCGGCCGAAATTGCGGTGTCGATCGTCGCGCAAATCGTCCAGGCGCGCCGGAAACCCTGATGTTTTTCGGCCCCGTCCCGCCCGCCCAAGCCGAAGGGGCGATCCTCGCCCATGGCGTGCGTGCGGGATCGGTGTCGCTGCGCAAGGGGCGTAAGCTCAACGCGGCCGATATCGCCGCGTTGAACGACGCGGGCATCGCATCGGTCGTCGTCGCCAAGCTCGACGCGAACGATGTGGCCGAGGACGACGCGGCGCATGCTTTGGCGAAAGCACTGGCGGGCGATGGCATCGATGTCGCGGCCCCGTTCACCGGGCGCTGCAATCTATTCGCCAAGGCGCCCGGCCTCGTGCGCATCGATGCCGCCAAGATCGATGCGATCAACGCGATCGACGAGGCGATCACCGTGGCGACACTCGCCGATCTCGCCCTCGCCGAGCCGCGCACGATGTTGGCGACGGTTAAGATCATTCCCTTTGCCGCCCCACGCGACGCGTTGGAGAAATGCCTCGCTCTCGCGGCGAACGCCGTGACCTTCGTACCCTTCACGCCCAAGCGCGCCGCGCTGATCCAAACGCGCCTGCCCGGCACCAAACAATCGGTGCTCGACAAGACCGAAGACGCGACGCGCCAACGTCTCGCGGCCTTGGGTGCGACGCTGGAAACCGCGCGCATCTGCGATCACGATGCCGCCGCCATCGCGCAAGAACTTCGCGCTGTATCCGATTGCGATCCGATCCTGGTCATCGGCGCTTCGGCGGTCGTCGATCGGCGCGACGCAATCCCCGCCGCGATCGAAATTGCGGGCGGTACGGTCGAGCATTTCGGCATGCCGGTCGATCCCGGCAATCTTCTGCTGGTCGCGCGGCTTGACGACGCTAGCGTCATCGGCCTGCCCGGCTGTGCGCGTTCGCCCAAGCTCAACGGTTTCGATTGGGTGCTGCGCCGCCATGCGGCGGGTTTGCCCATCGGGCGCGATGCGATCGCGCGCATGGGTGTGGGCGGTTTGCTCGCCGAAATCCCGCGCCCCACCCCGCGCGCCGGCGAAGCACAAGCGCCCAAAGCGCCGAAAATCGCCGCCATCGTGCTCGCGGCCGGCAAATCCAGCCGCATGGCACCCGCCAACAAGCTGTTCGTCGAGATCGACGGGCAAACGATGCTGTCGCGTGCGATCACCGCCGCGAAAAACTCACAAGCAGCACAGACTATCGTCGTCGTCGGCAACGATGCTTCGCGCGCCAAAGCCGCGTTGCCGGCGGATGTCGCGATCGTCGAGAACCCGGATTTCGCGTCGGGCCTCGCCAGCTCCGTGCGCGCGGGCATCGCGCAAGTCCCCGAGGATTGTGACGGTGCCGTCGTGCTGCTCGGCGACATGCCCTTGGTCACGGCCGCGCATGTCGATCGCCTGATCGCCGCCTTCTCGCCCATCGAAGGCCGCGCGATCTGCGTTTCGGCCTTCGACGGCAAGCGCGGCAATCCCGTTTTGTGGGGCCACGATTACTTCGCCGAGATCCTCGCCCTCGACGGCGATCAAGGTGCGCGCGTCGTCATGCGCAAACACGAAGATATGCTCTGCGAAGTGCCGATGCCGGATGACGGCGTGCTGGTCGATCTCGACACCGCCGAAGCCTTGGCCGCCTTCCGCGCCGCGCGGGGGAAATTCGCGTGACGCTCCGCCGGCATTTCCCGCTGCTGAACCGGCCGGGCCCGCGCATCGCCTATCTCGATAGCGGGGCAACGGCGCAAACGCCCGACATCGTTCTCGATGCCGTGCGCAAGTTCGAGACCCATTCGCGCGCCAATGTGAAGCGTGGCGTGCATCGCTTGGCCGAGGCAGCGACCGAGGCTTATGCAAAAGCACGCGAACAGGTCGCCGCGTATCTCTCGGTCTCGGCCGACGAGATTGTGTTCACCAGCGGCTGCACGGGCGCCATCAATCTCGCAGCACATTCGTTTGGCACGTTGCTGAAACCCGGCGACGAGATCGCGGTCTCCGAACTCGAGCATCATTCCAATATCGTGCCCTGGCATATGCTGGCGACGCGCAGCGGCGTGAAGGTGAATTTCCTGCCGATCGACGGCGAAGGCCGTGTTGTCGTTCAAACGCTCTCGCCGCGCACGAAACTCGTGGCGCTGGCGCATGTGTCGAACGTCACCGGCGCCGTGCTCGACGTGGCCGCGATCGTGGCGGAAGCCAAGCGCGTCGGCGCCCGTGTGCTGCTCGATGGCGCGCAGCGTACGCCGCACGGGCCCGTCGATATCCCCGCCCTCGGCGTCGATTTCTACGCTTTCAGCGGGCACAAGACCTTCGCGCCGCATGGCGTAGGTGTGTTGTGGGCGAAGGCCGAATTGCTCGACGCGATGCCGCCGTTTCTGGGCGGCGGCGAGATGATCGCGAGCGTCACCACGCAAGGGTTTACGCCGGCCAAAGCGCCCGCGAAATTCGAAGCGGGCACGCCGCCGATCTCCGGCGCGATCGGCTTGGGGGCGGCGTGCGCGTGGCTCGCTACGCTCGATTGGGCGGCGATCGCGGCGCATGAGCTGCGCCTCACCGGGCGCCTTCTCGACGGCTTGCGCGCCGTCGATGGCGTGACCGTGATCGGGCCGCAAGGCTTGCAATGCCGTGCGCCCGTCGTGTCGTTCGATTTGGCGGACGCGCATCCGCACGATATCTGCCAGATCATGGATCGGCATGGCGTGGCGTTGCGCGGCGGGCATCATTGCGCGCAACCGCTGCACGCGAAATTCGATCTCGCGGGCACGACGCGCGCGTCGCTCGCCCTTTATTGCGAGGACGCGGATATCGATCTGTTTTTCGCCGGATTGGCCGAGGCCAAGCGCGTGCTGACATGAACGACGCGCTTTATCACGACGCGCTGATGGCGCTCGCCAAGGATCGCACCCACGCGGCCGCTTTGCCGCCGGGCACGGGCGTCACGGTCGATAATCCGCTCTGCGGCGATCGGGTGACGCTCGACGGCAAACTCGAGAACGGGATTGCGCGCGATCTTCGCCACAAGGTGCGTGGCTGTGCTTTGTGCCAAGCCTCGGCAGCGGCGTTGGCGCGCGTATTGGACGGCAAACCGGCCGCGACCGCTATCGCCGAAGCCCAAGTGGCGGTCGAATCGGTGCTCGCCGGCGGGCCCGCGCCGGCGCCTTGGGACGCATTTGCGCCCGTCGCCCGGCACAAAAGCCGGCACGACTGCGTTAAGCTCCCGTTTTCGGCCGTAAAATCGCTCTTTTCCGGCACTTGATTTGCGCCGCACAAGCGGGTACACAGACGCGCTTTCGCGAAGGATGTCCCCTTCGTCTAGAGGCCTAGGACACCACCCTTTCACGGTGGTGACAGGGGTTCGAATCCCCTAGGGGACGCCACTTCGCGAAGGCCTATTTTTTCTCAATAAAATCAATAATAAAATCGGGGACGCCGAAGGCATTTCCCCACACATTCCCCCACATCTTCCCCACACGCCCGAGCCCATTAACTTTCGTCGCATGACAAACGATCCAGTCACGCAGGCAACTCAGGCTTTTTCCAAAGCTCATTCAAACGGGTTGCTTCTGCCTCGAAATCACTAGAGCGGGCGGTCAACTCCTTCTCAAGTTTTGCTAGTGCCTCCGCGCGCGTGAGCACTATGTCAGACAACTCCGCTACAGTCCGTAGTCCCCGCATATAACTCACAACAACCAGATCAAATGCAGCGACGCCTAACGCCAAATTTGTGGCAGCGCCGTGCCCAAGTTTACGAGCAAGCTGATCGTCAGGATTGGCCTCCATGTGTTCGCGATCTTCGTCTGACTTGCTCAACTGTGCCCGAAAGCGATCCGCTATTTCATCTAACTCTGCTCGGCGAATAGCAATTGACGTACTCAGAACGGCAACCTGTCCCAAAATGGACGTATCAAGGCGGCGAAAAAGCTGCGCCATCGGAAGCAGACAGGATAGAGCATCTTTTAATGAGTCTTTTTGTAAGGCGACTAGCGCAGCCTGAAAGTTAGGACGCACAACGGAGCAAGTGGTTTCAATTGAGGTCGATAAGGCTTCGAGAACTTCACGAAGCACCATTTGCTTGTCGAATTTGTCTTTCCTGAATTGCTCTCGAAGTACGTAGATCGCCACAAATGCCGCCGCAGCCGCGCCAACAAATCCAATCGTCCCTCCGGCAATATTTCCCCAAAATCCAATCCACGCGCCCCGGTCGCCCACATCCGTGATCCTACCGAGGAGCGAAAGGAATATTTGAGAGAACGCAATTAGAGTCAGAGTTAAAAGCAGCAATACGAATGCGACCCGAAGGCTCGTCGTTAGGGCGGTAGACCACGGCGGCTCTTTTTCCATAGGACAAGCCTTTTCGAGTTCGGTTGTTTAGTGCGCACACGCGAAGCGCCTAACGCATAGGCCGACGCTTCAACTTTTCCCCCGGTGCCCCCTTGCGGCCACCACCTGGGCAAACCGCAGCGCCACCCACCGTCCCTCTTGGCGCTTGCCTCAACGCTGTGCCGGGCGCCAACGCCCTGCATCCACTCGGTCTGCGGCCGTCCCCGGTGCGATCAAGGATGGGGCCGCGCTCTTAATGCCGCAGCGCCTTCGCGCTATATCCTTTGATGGCGAGCCGACCGAGCGGACGCGAGGTTAGGCGGCCGTCACCTCCGTGCCAGCACGCGCCGCCACGGGTAGCCCTTGGAGCCACACAATGCGGTCCCCGTGGCGCACCAGCACCGAGCCATCCCACAACGTGCGGGACTGCCCATGCGCCAAGCCTTCCGCTTCAACACAGTCGGCGGCGTGCGTCACAAACACCTCGGTCGCATCATCAAGGGACACGATCAAGTCGGCCGATATCTCGGATACGTCGATCTTCATTTCGCACCATTCGGGTTAGTAGCCAGCAAGAGCGCGGGCACGGGAACGCTAACGGTGCCGAGTCAACCGGAGCAAGAACTTTCCCGCCGGAGATTCCCGGCCGTGCGGGCGTGTTCATAAACCCCCACCGCATAGCGTCGCGAAAAAGTGAGTCAGATCAATGGGCCGTGCGTGTTGAATTGACTGTTCATAAAACAGTTGATTTATGAACAGTGTTTGCCCTAGCCTCTCCGCAATCGTCGCCCCGACACATTGCGAGGAAGGCCATGACCGCCAAGACCACCGCCAAGGGAATGCGTGCTGCGCTTTATCTTCGCGTCTCTACCGACGATCAAACGACGGACAACCAGCGGCGCGACCTTGAAGGGCTCGCCAAGCTGCGCGGCTGGAACATCATCGAGGCTTACGAAGATGCGGGTATCTCCGGCGCCAAGGGCCGTGAGCAACGCCCCGGCCTCTCCGCCCTCCTCGCAGACGCCAAGAAGCGCCGCTTCGATATCGCCTTGTTCTGGTCGGTTGACCGGCTGGGGCGTTCGACGATGGAAGTCACGCGCAACATGGAGGAACTGGATAGGTGCGGCGTGGCGCAGTTCTATTTCAAGGAAAGCATGGACACGGCCACGCCGCACGGCCGGGCCATGCTGGAAATGGCCGCCGTGTTCGCCACGCTGGAGCGCGCCATGATCCGGGAACGTGTCGTGTCGGGGATTGCCCGCGTGCGTGCCACCGGGCGAACCAAGAGCGGGCGCCCCATTGGACGGCCCACGGTTGACCCCAAGGTGGCCGCCAAGGTGGTCGCTATGCGGAAGGCCGGGAAGTCCGTCCGCGAGGTGGCAAAGGCCACCGGCCTGTCTGTGGGTGCCGTGGCGAAGTACGGCAGCTAGGCGATACCGAATTAGCCGCCACTTAAGCAGCATGAACCGGCAGCCACTTGGGCCTATCGGCGAATTAGAGACACCTTAAGCACCACGAACCGTCCGGCCGCTCTACCCACCGTCCGGCCCCATACGCTGCCGTAGCGGCCCTACAGCCCTCCCTGTGGGGCCGCGCTGTGTGCCCCCGCGTTCCACCTCGGTTGCCCCTCGTGTTCCCCTGGGGCGGCCTGGGTGTTGAGCGCGGGGGCGCCGCCATCTGTTTCCGGTGCGGAGCAAGCGACGCGATGAACACCGCGTCGTTCGCCCCCTTTTTCGCAAACCCAATAAACCAACACCCTAGGAGCATTCCCAAAATGCCGAACGTCACCATTGCGTCCGCACGCGGCTTCGCTTTCGATCCGCGCGCGTGCAGCCAACTCGATTGGACGACCGCCGCCGCGACCAGCGCCATCGGGCGCCATGTCTCCCGATCCACCCTCATGCGCTTTGCGCTGGCCCAGGTCACGGAGCGGCTTTCGTGGCTCATCGAGACCGACAACCTCGATGCCGCCCGAGTCTACTTGCAGCGCCTTCCCGAGTTCGCCCGGTGCGCGCCTGCCAAGACGGCGCCTGTCACCGACCAGACCGGTCGCTTGCAGCCGTGGCGATCGATCACGCATTGACGGAAGGAACGCACATGTCCACCGCCACACCGCCCGGCACGGCCGCCCCTGTAACTTGGGTAGAACTGCAAGTCGATCCGAACACCGATGAGGTCAAAGACGTACAGCGCACCATCCCCGCCGATGAGTGGGGACAGAACGGCGGCCCGCGTGCCGTCGAAGCACAAGCGCTCATCGAACTTGCCCGCGCTGAGGGCGACCAGCCATTCCGGTTTGTCGAGCCAAGTGCGCTATGCCGGATCGATGAACGGGGTGCGGACGCATTCGCGCTGGCAACCGTGACCACGCGGTACTATGCGTTTGAGTTAAACGCCCTTCTCGACATGCTCAAGGGTCGCAAGCCACCGCCACAATGGGCTAAGAAACACCTGCGCATGTCGCTCAAGCTTCTGATCGCGGAACTGAGCGCACAGCGTCAAACGAACCTCGCGCTGAGGCAGGAGTTGGTTCAACTCCGCAGACAGCTTGGAACAGCCCGCAATGCGGCGCTGCACGAGGCCGCCTGAGCGGCGCACGGAACAACCACAGTCAACCAGAGAACAGCACGAGGCGGCACCTTTTGGGGAACCAGGGGTGCCGCTTGGGGAACGACATGCGTAAACGAAAGTCAGAGCCGGAAGAACCGCCAGGAGTAACGCTCGTCGATATCGAGGAGATCGTGCGCAATCGCCGCTTTCAGGTGCGGGACAAGATCGACGACAACACCGTCCGGCAATACGCGGTCGCCATGAAGGCGGGCGAGGTGTTTCCCCCGGTGCGCCTTGCGCGGATCAAGGGGGCACTCGTGTTGATAGACGGGTGGCACCGCTTGGAGGCGCGTGTGCGCTTGGCTGCACGGGCTCGGGACAGGAAGGAAGGTCGGAAGTGGCTAGAGGTTCCGGCCACTATCGAGGACATGACGGAACGGGAAGCACGGTGGGCGGCCGCAACCGCAAACCTCACACACGGCCTTCGTCTGAAACGGAACGCACGCGAGGCCATCTTTAGCCTGTTCATGCGAACCAAGCGGTATCGAAAGGCAGACGGCACCTACATGTCTTCTCGTGAAATCTCGTCCGCCTTGAAGGGGCTCTACTCGCACACGGCGGTCCTCAAGAAGATTCAACGAAACCACCCGAGGGTCTACGAGGACATGAGGCGCCACGGTGAGGAAGTCCACCCGCTAACGGGCGAAAGCCCCTACAACAACACGCAGGAGCCGACCTTGATGCGCGAAGATGCACTCGGGCTGCTAGAGGAGGTACGCATGGTGGCCCGCGTAGTGACCGACAAAAGCGAACGGCGGGCGATCTATGATGCCGCCAAGCAACTCCTAGCGGAACTGGAAGCCGAAGGCGTGCCGGAACCGGATGACTTCTAGGCCGGACTGTAAACTTTTACAGTTATAGGCGACAGTCGGCGGCACTATTGCCTCATTTTGCTGAATTTCCAATATCTTGCTTGGCTAACCTTACCTCCTTGGATTCGTGAGATCGGCGGGCCGCTCTATGCCGTTTTGTCTTGGTTGGCAGATGTTTAATGGGAATAACTAAGCTTTGGACACGTTATGTCCACAATTAAGTAACTGAAAAATATGGATTAATCCTTGCGTAATGGGAAGATGGGTATAAGATGCAATTGACGAACGTCGATATTGTTGTCAAAAGACCTCCGTCATTGAAGGCAATGGAGTCAGTGCCATGACCGAGCGTGAACAGTTTTTGGCTCGGCTTTCTGCGGCACGCGAAGCAGGCTTGGTGGACCTAAAGTTCTTCTTCCAGCCGAGCGAGCCAATGAAGCCAGAGCAAATTTTTGCTGCGATGAACCAAGTGGAAGTCGCAGTAAAAACGGGTAAGCGCCATTCCGAATGGAAGGGCAACGTGCCAGCCTAAAAGCGCGCCCAAGTTTCAAATCTAACCAACAGGCGGCCTCCCGGCCGCCTTTTGTTTGTCCGGGGTGAGAATGTTTAAGGCGATCGGTGCCGTCAGGGACGAAGTACTCAAACGCGCGGCCGGAGGTGAGATCACACTGGAGATCGTCACCAAAGTTTTCACGGATATAACCGTGCTCGATCATATCGTCTTCGTTGGATACGAAGCTCCCGCAGGTAATCCAATTCTTGGGCAGTTCACACGCTGGTCACAGCACCCTGGAGTATATGCGGGAGCCGAGACCACCGTGGAAATTCGATACGCCAACAACCTCTCCGAGGACTGGCTCAGATTGGTAATTTGCAAAGAGCTCTGCCACGCTCTGGAAGACCCGGAAGGTTCACACGACGTCTCCAATTCCGCGATCACCAAGCTGGTAGAGTCCTTCGCCCTATTGAGCGCCGGAAAAGCCCAGGATCGTGAAGATGGGCCGTTCGTAAATGAACTGCTTGCGGTAGTCGCCGCTGGAGAGATTCTGCTGCCCGTAGTACTTAGGCGCCGGATGCTGGCCGAAGCAGGAGGTGTTTTGTCGGCAGCGGCGATAAAAAAGATCGCCGAAGACTACAAGATTCCGTACGCATATGCCGTATATGCGTTTAATCCGAGCTGCATTCAAATGGTGGAGTGGCTGCTGGAACAACAATGAGCTTCGCTTATTGCATTAGGATATGACGGCACTCTTCCATTGGGTACCGTCATTTCTAGTGACTTCAAGCGGCCCGCCGTCGTGGGGCTTTTAGCGCGGCTTTAGGACGAGATGTAAGGCGCGGCAACCTCACGGCCTCAACACATTTCGTCGCCAGCTTGAAGCCGGGGCCTTCCGAGTAAAAATCAAGAGCAAGGCTACCGCGCTTGTGGCCCACGACAGCCTGGATAGTCGCTGTAGCAATTCCTGCCCGTTCGGCTGCCGTGATGAACCAACGGCGCCACGAGTGAAAATCAACGACTGAAACCCTGCTACCATCAGGCACCTCATCAACACCGATGCTGCGCCGATAATTCGTGAATGCCTTTGAGAAAGCCACCGCGTGCTTTCCAAGTTTCGACTCTGAGCTTACATCAGAGAACAGCCTGTCATCAGGCCCCTTCCCCTTAGAGCGGCGCGCGACCAAAGCGGCAATTTGCGAATGGATTGGCACCGGCCGTTGCCCAGCAAGCGTCTTGGCACGAGGAATATTGAAACTACGCGATGAGATATCCTTGATACGAAGCGCGGCGATCTCCTCCAGACGCATCCCGGACAGCGCAGCAACCATCATCATGTCGTGCATGGTCGGCGTCGCATGACCAGAGAGTAGCTTGACAACCTCCTCGTCGGTGAATGCGCGCTTCTTCTCATCACGAGACAACTGCCGCTTGGGCAACGGGTGACGATCCCAGGGGAAATCCTTCACCACCCCCTTGCTCTCCATCCACTTCCACAAGCCGCGCAGCGTCGAGAGATACTTAGCGGCGGTGGCGCGTGACCGGGGAATCAATTCCTCGGACACGAATTGCCCGGCTAGTGCGCGCGTGACAGAGCGCACCGTGGGAACCACCTTCTTCGCAGTGAGCCACGCGAGGAACACCTTGATGACGGTCTCCCGGTTGGCCCGCTCTTTCGGCTGAACGTGCCCTTCACGCTGCCACTGGTCGAACATAGAGCGGATCGTGTCGTCTTCACCGCGTGCTATGGCGACGAACGCGAGGGCCTGAGCCTCACCGTGCGTCTCCTCGATGCGCCCAGCGCGATCGGCAATCACATCGGTCTTTAAGTCGTACGCGCTGTACGGAACATCTTCGTCATCCGATACAGCCACTTCATAGTTAGTGAGTGGGTCGTTACGAAACATCAATGCCTCGGCAAGTAGCGGATCGGCGTTGACCCGCTTTGCCTCCTCAAACTTACCTCGCCACTCCCGGAGCTTTGCGTCCCGGCGGACCATCGCGATCGACAGGTCTTCAGTCTTAGTGGACGCCACCAGCCGGGCCGTGCCGATGATGGGGCGAAGGGCCACAGGCACGTCGAGGACGACGTACCAGCGCAACCGGCGCTTTTCGAGGAAGCGTAGCTTTGTAGTCGCCACGGGGGCCTATATTAGGGCTCAGCAGGGACCAATTTCCCCACACGGTTTCCCCCACACGCTATCCACAAAACATCAATAAATCCAGCATTATATGGCTTTCAAATTCCCAGGCGTCGCCTCCCCTAGGGGACGCCAACTTTTGGAGTTTTATTTAATAATTATTTTTTAATACTTTCAGCTGTTTAACGCGTAAGAAACGCCGATATCTTGTTCCGAAGCTCCAACGCTTCGAAGCCATTGCCCGCCACATTCAGACGAACCGTTGGATACTCGGCTTTATTCGTGGTGAGCCAGAGCTGCCATTTTTCTCTATGCGCGGGAATTTCCAGATCATCGACGTTCACCGCATCGATCCGCTTGGCTTCGATTTGAGAAACACCGTCGAACTGTAACTCGAGCATTTCCACGGCGGCGCTATCTTCCTTGAGCGGCCCCACCACAAACATCGTGCCGGATCTTTCGTCGACCAGAAGCGTCGGCCGGCTTGGCACCTCGAGTGCGAATGGCCCTTTCTCGGATTTAAGCTTCTCGATCGCCGATACGATTCCGTTCGATTGCCGCCGATATCCGAAAATGCAGGCGAGCACCAACGCCGGCAGGACGACGAACAACAACAGCAAAAAGTAAGCGCCAAGCGCGTCGGTGCCGATCAGCGCCGCCATCGCGCCGAAGAAGATGGTTCCGCCAACGAGGTAACCCGCCTTCATCCCGCCTATCTCCTCGTACGTCACGCCGGAACCTCGGCATTTTTCGTTTCCAGAATGAAATCCGCCGCCCGTTCGCCGATCATCATCGTCGGCGCGTTCAGATTGGAGCTGGCGATCGTCGGCATGATCGACGCGTCGGCGACACGCAACGCATCGATCCCCCTCACCCGCAATCGCGGATCGACGACGGCGCCGGCGTCATCGCCCATCCGGCACGTGCCGCAAGGGTGATAGGACGTCGACGCCGCACGGGCGATATAGGCATCGAGTTCGGACGAAGATCGCGGAATCTCCGCCGGCTCGACCGGACGCGCGCGATACGGCGCGAAAGCCGGACGGGTCATCGTGTCCATCGCCATCTTGAAGGCGCGCCGTATGGCGATGCGATCGTCCTCGTTCGAGAGATACGCGGGATCGATGGCGGGCGCTTGGGCGGGATCGGACGAACGCAAACGCAGCCTGCCGCGCGATCTCGGACGGCTCGGCTCCGCGATCACCTTGAAGCCGTGGCGGCCGGCGACGGGCGCGCCATCGCGCATCAATACCGGGAAGAAGTGGAACTGCACGTCCGGCCGCGCAAGTTCGGGAAGCGAGCGCAGAAATGCGCCCGTCTGCAAAACCGGTTTCGCCGCGATTCCGCGCTTGAACAAGAACCATTCCGCACCGGCGCGCAGCATGCGATGGGGCGCCATCAACGCGTTGTAGGCGACGAGTAGCGGCGTCTCGAATTGAATGCCGACATGGAGATGGTCGTGCAAGTTCTCGCCCACGCCGGGCAAATCATGGATCGGCGCGATGCCGATTTCGGCCAGCGCATCCGCCGGGCCGATCCCCGACAGCATCAAGATCTGCGGCGAAGCGAACGCGCCGCCGCTGACGATGATCTCGTGTTGCGCGTGGAGCAGGCGACGTTCGCGGCCGATCGTGACCTCGACTCCGGTTGCACGGCCTCTCGCGATCGCGATCCGCACGACCATAGCGCCGGTTAGGATCGTCAGATTGGAACGTGCGCGAACCGGATCGAGATAGGCTTGCGCGGCGCTGGCGCGCGTTCCGTTATTGACGTTGATGTCGAAAACGCAGAAGCCTTCCCGGCTCGCGCCGTTGATATCCTCGGCGAACGGGTAGCCGGCCTCGCGCCCCGCTTGCAAAAACGCCTGGGCCAACTCGCCCAGTGGCCCGGCGGGATGGACATGCACCGGCCCGGCCCGGCCGCGCGCGTCATTCGCGGGCCCGTGGAAATTCTCCGAGCGCTTGAATACGGGCGCCACGTCTTGTGCGCTCCAGCCCGGCGCACCTTGGGCAACCCAATCGTCGTAATCGCCGGGATGGCCGGTCGCGAACACCATGCCGTTGATCGACGAAGACCCGCCGAGGACGCGGCCGCGCGGATGTGCGATACGACGCCCGCCCAGATGCGACTGCGGTTCTGTCTGGTACTCGACGGCAAAGGGTGTGGCGCCGCGAAACACGCCACGCGCCGCGATCGGCATGCGCAGCTTCCAGCTGTCGTCGCGCGGACCGCTTTCGACGAGCAGCACAGCGCATGCGGGATTCGCCGATAGCCGGTTCGCCACCGCGCATCCCGCCGATCCCGCACCGACAACGATGTAGTCGAAACTGTCGCGGAACATCCCGCGGCCCTCCGTTCCAACGAATCTTGCAATCGGCGGTCCAAATAGCCTCGTCAAAAAAACTGAGAGCCATTCATGAAAACATGAATCGACAGAGCCGCTCCGGCGACGGCACGAATGATGCTTAGCGGACGCTGGCATCGGAGGCGCCGCATGGATCTGGACGAGCTCGAACGACGCATCCGTATGGAACTCGAATTTCTCGACTATCCGAACCGGCGATGGATGCCGGCACACGCGCCAGGACCAACGCCGAGCGTCGATGTCGCCATCGTCGGCGGGGGCCAAAGCGGATTGGCCGCGGCGTTCGGGCTGCTGCGCGAAAAAGTCGACAACATCGTTGTGCTCGACCGCAATCCACGCGGCACCGAAGGCCCGTGGACGAATTTCGCGCGTATGCCCACGTTGCGCACGCCCAAGCAATCGAGCGGTTTGGATTTCGGCATGCCGAATCTCACGCCGCGCGCCTGGTTCGAAGCGCGGTTCGGGCGCGACGCATGGGACGAGATGACCAAGTTTCCGCGCGAAACTTGGCAGGAATATCTCGTCTGGTATCGCCGCGTTCTCGATCTGCCGGTGCGCAACGACGTCGAGGTTACGTTGTTGCGGCCGCAGGGAAATTCGATCCTGATCGAAACCCGCGACGGCGATGCCATCCTGGCGCGCAAGGTGATCCTCGCGACCGGCATCGAAGGCGGCGGACGCTGGTTCATTCCCGACCTCGTCGCAGGCTTGCCCAAGCACAAATACGCCCACACCGCTGACCGGATCGATTTCGCCGCGTTGCACGGCAAGCGCGTGGGCGTCTTGGGGGCCGGCGCTTCGGCATTCGACAACGCGTTCGTGGCGCTCAACGCCGGCGCGGCACGCGTCGATCTATGTTTCCGCCAACCGGATTTGCCGCGCATCAATCACAAACGCTGGATCGAGTATTCGGGCTTCGTCGCCTTCTATGCCGACTTGCCCCCGCTCGATCGCTGGATGTTCAGCCGCCAGATCCAGCGCCTGCGCGCACCCCCGCCGCAAGACACGGTGTGGCGCTGCACGTCGCACGCGAATTTCACGATGCATGCTGGTGCCGCTTGGCTCAACGCCGAGATGAAAGGCGAAACCGTCGCGATCCGAACGCCGAAGGGATTGTTCGAGTTCGATTTTCTGATCCTCGGCACAGGGCTCGTCAGCGATCCGCATTGCCGGCCGGAACTCGCCTTGGTCGCCGACGATATCGCGCAGTGGCGCGACCGTTTCACTCCGCCGCCGGGCGAAGAAGACGAGCAGCTCGCGCGCGAAGCCTATCTCGGCCCCGCCTTCGAGTTTCTGGAAAAGACGCCGGGGTCGGCACCTTATTTGCGGCACATCCACAATTTCACTGCGGGCGCCAATATCAGCATGGGGCACGCCGCCGCGTCGATCTCGGGCATGAAATACGGCACGCCGCGTTTGGTCGCCGGCGTGCTGCGCAACCTCTTCCTCGAAGATTCCGCGCGCCATCTCGACGATCTCGTCCGCTACGACGATCCGGAGGTCGTCGAGCTGACGCCGCCGCCGGGGTTCGTCGCGAACATACCGTCCAAAAAATAAACGATGGTCGGCGAACTTGCCCCGAAAAGGGCAGATACGAATCTGATACCCAACTGATAAATCGAGTAAATCCGGAAATTGCATTATGAATTATCGATGGCATAACGCTTGCTACCTCATTTGTATGCCGTCCGTTTCCTCCCCTTCGCCGGCACGAAATACGCGATGCCGGCACGGGCGTACGGCATGAAATTGCACGTCGTCATCCATGTCGATATCGCGGCCGACGCCATTCTGGCGCGCTGCGCGGGCCTGCCCAACGCGCGGATGATCGTCGAGACAGATCCCGCCGCCATGCCTGGGCATCTTGCGAACAGCGAGGTGCTGATTACCCAGAACAGCCGTTATACCGAAGCTGTCGCACGCGCCGCCGCCGCGTCGCCGAAGCTGAAGCTGATCCAGTCGATCACCTCGGGTAGCGACGTCTTCCAACGCCACGGCGTGCGTCCCGGTCTTCGCTTAGCGACCGGCGGCGATGTTTGGGCGCCGTCAGTGGCGCAGCATGCGATGGCGCTGCTGCTCGCTCTCGCGCGCCGCGTCCCGCAATTGGAACGCCAGCGCCAGCGCGCCGCTTGGGATCGCACCAATCTCGGCGTCGATATGGTCTCGCTGACCGGCAAGCGGATGCTGGTGATCGGGCTTGGCGCCATCGGCCGCGCGGTCGCCGGTCTCGCCAAGGCGTTCGGCATGTCGGTCGCCGGCCTGGGGCGCGCGGCGCGCACACCGGCCCCCCATGAAAACGTCGAGCGTGTTTCGGGTATCGCGGATCTGCGCGCCGAGCTCGCCCAAGCCGATGCGGTCGTCATCGCCCTTCCGCTCGACGCGACGACGCGGCACATGATCGGCCGTGACGAACTTGCCGCGATGAAACCGCAGGCCCTGCTCGTCAACGTCGCGCGGGGCGAAATCATCGATGAGGCGGCCTTGGTCAACGCGCTGGAAGCCGGCCGGCCGCATGGTTTCGCGACTGATGTCGCCGCGCAGGAACCCCTGCCCGCGACCAGCCCGCTGTGGCGCTTCGAGAACGCGATCGTCTCGCCCCATGTCGCGGGCTATGGCGGTAACGAAACCGCCAAGCAGCTCGCCGAGCTGTGCTTCGCCAATATCCGACGCTGGCGCGAAGGGACCGCCCTCGCCAACGAAATTTCCCCGACGGCGCCGGCGTTCTTCGTGCCGGCCGGAGCTTGACCATGCCCGCCGATATCGCCGCCCCGCGCGCGCCCCGCCTCAAGCCCTTCAACTTCGCCTTCCTGCGCCGCAAGGCGTCGCCGAGCGACGAAGGCGACGGCCGCGTTTGGGCGTTGATGCTGGTCCCGTCACTGGTCGTGTTCGTCGTGCTGCTGGTCGCGTCGCTCGGCCTATTCATCGAAGGCAGTCTGCATCGCGATCTCGGCTATGGCCGTACCGGTGCGGAATGGGAGATTTCGAACTATCTGCGCGTCTTCACCGATTCCTTCTATCTCAAATGCCTGTGGATCACGGTGAAGGTCTCGGCGATGGCGACCATGGGTACGATGCTGCTCGCCTTCCCC